>JAAYUZ010000126.1 GCA_012517385.1 Treponema sp.
AGGCCGGGACTATGCCCATTTTGATCTGGGACTCTGTGCCATGAATATGATGATCCAGGCGACCCATCTGGGACTCATCGCTCACCCCATTGCCGGCTTTAACCCTAAAAAGGTGAGGACTGTGCTGCAAATCCCGAAAGACTATGATGTTGTTACGCTGCTGGTTATCGGCAAGCCCGGCTCTGCAGAAGACCTGGAGCCCTGGCAGCAAAAATCAGAAACCTCAGGCCGGGAACGAAAGCCAATAGACCAGGTAGTTCATTATAACCGTTGGTAATAACCATAGATATTTGTCTTTCCATATTTTAATTAATGAAAATGCTCCGATTTGTGGTAATATGGAAGTAGTACTAATATTTGGAGGCCTTATGTTTAGTCAGCTTCATAAAAATTTTATTTCTTTCTTTGTGTTGGTTGTTTTATTTGGGGGCCTTGCAACTGCCCAGGATGCCGGTCAGGCCAATGCTCCATTCAATCCGCCAACAAAAGCTATCACATCCTATCTGGTGTTTGGTCCGAGGGTCGGATTGGGCGGCGTATACCAGGATCAGGCGGAATTTTCAAAAAAAATAGAAGATATCTTTCAGGGCGGCCCTTATTATCCCTATTATTCCGTGTTTGGATTTAATTTTGAATGGCGGTATCTTCTGGGGCAGAGTTCAGATCATTTTGCCCTGCAGGTGTTGATAACCGCCATGGGCATTGAACAATCGATCCTTCTTCCCAGTGCGGCCCTCCTTATGGGATACCGGCACCATAGTGGGCTGGAATTTGGCGCAGGCCCCCTGGCGAATCTGGGTGGTATGGGGGTGGTTCTTGCGGTGGGCTATACGTTCGTTGCCAACGGGGTGTACATCCCCTTTGATATTGCCTTTCAGATCCCTAATTACAACTTTAAACCGGCAGTCACCATTCTGACGGGTTTTAATTTTTCGATAGAATAAGCGGCCCCGGGGTAGGTTATGCTTTAGCCTTTTACGCATTGCAGATTCAGTGCCCTTCCGGTACAATAGACCGGATATGGCTAACCCTGCAAACCCGCTGATTATTCAGAGCGACCGCACCCTGCTAATGGATGTTCACGCCGAACGGGCCGAAGATGCCCGTTCGGCCATAATGCCCTTCGCGGAGCTGGAAAAATCTCCTGAACATATACATACCTACCGGATTACTCCGTTATCACTCTGGAATGCGGCAAGCGCGGGCTTAAGTCCCCAGGACATACAGCGGGTCCTGGAAGCATACTCCCGGTACCCTGTTCCCAAAAGCATCCTTGATGGCTTCGCGGATACCATGGCCCGCTATGGTAAAATTAAGCTGATAGCCGATGAAAGGACCGCCCCTACAACCGCTGCCATCGCTGCCCAATCCGGCACTACCGCTGCTGTCACCACCGCCCAATCCGGCGATGAAACAACAGGGGCCGCCCGGTCATCGGCTGCACCTGAGGGCGACACGCTGCTGCTTATCTGCGAATCTGAGCCAATCCGGGCAGAGGTGGCCGCCGCAAAGAGTCTGGCCAAATACCTGGTTCCTGATGGACCGGTCTTTCGGCTTAAACTGGTAGACCGGGGAACTGTAAAGCGGGAACTCATCAAGCTGGGCTGGCCGGTCCAGGATCTTGCCCCCCTTGCTGTTGGAGAACCCCTGGAACTGGGCTTCCGGACCATCACCGGGGGCGGCAAACCCTTTGCGCCCCGGGATTACCAGATAGAGGCGGCCCGCTCCGTGGTGGGTGATGGCGGGCCTGGGACAGGCTTTGGCGTGGTAGTCCTGCCCTGCGGTTCGGGGAAAACCGTGGTTGGCATGACCGTTATGACCATGCTCAAAACCAATACCCTCATTCTTACCACCAATGTGGCAGCGGTCCATCAGTGGATTGATGAACTCCTGGACAAAACAGACCTGCAGCCTGAACAGATAGCCGAATATACGGGGGATGAAAAATCGGTCGCCCCCATAACGGTGGCCACCTATCAAATTTTAACCTGGCGGCCCAACAAGGATGCGGACTTTCCCCATTTTAAACTCTTCCGGGAACGGGCCTGGGGACTCATCATCTACGACGAAGTGCATATGCTCCCCGCGCCGGTCTTCCGGGTTACGGCGGAACTCCAGGCGGTCCGCCGGCTCGGTCTTACCGCAACCCTGGTCCGTGAGGATGGGGCCGAGGATGCGGTGTTCAGCCTCGTTGGCCCCAAGCGTTACGATGTCCCCTGGAAGGACCTGGAAGCCAAGGGCTGGATTGCCGAGGCCCTCTGCACCGAAATACGGCTGGACCTGCCTGAGTCCCTGAACATCCCCTATGCGGTGGCTAACCAGCGCTCCAAATACCGAATCGCCAGTGAAAACCCCTTAAAGATTGCGGTGGTGCAGCAGCTTATCGAAAATCACCCCGATGACCGGATATTGGTAATCGGTCAATATCTATCCCAGCTTGCGGAACTTGCCCGTATCCTTAAGGCCCCCCTTATCACGGGCCAGACCCCCCATGCAGAACGGGAAGTCATCTATCATCGGTTTAAGCAGGGAGAACTCAGGCTCATCGTGGTTTCAAAGGTGGCCAATTTTGCCATAGACCTGCCCGACGCATCCATGGCGATTCAGGTATCCGGTTCCTTCGGCTCCCGGCAGGAAGAAGCCCAGCGTCTTGGCCGAATCCTGCGGCCCAAAAACAGAAACTCCTATTTTTATACCCTCGTGTCCCGTTTTACCGTTGAAGAAGAATTTGCTGCCAACCGCCAGAAATTCCTGGCAGAACAGGGCTATAAATACACCATTCAGCACTGGACCGAAGATGAACTCAGCTAAACATACCCCAGTATCCATCTTCCCCACCATAGAACACTGGAAAACAGCCCTCATGCAGCTGCCAGAGGGGCCCTTTTTTGACATCCTCCGCAGTTATCTGGGGGACATAAAAACCCCCTTTAACAAACAGCGCCTTGTGGATGACCTGGCAGCCTTCCTTTCCCGGCAGGAAATTCAACGACGTATTGCTGCCCTGCTTGATACTGTGGACCGCCGCTGTATCTGTGCGGTGGCCCTCCTCCACTCAGGCACCTTACAGGACCTGGCAGCCTTTTTCGCAGGAGAATTCAGCTTCGGTGACCTTTACGGTATCATTTTGAACCTGGAAGAACGGCTTATCATCTATAAAACCATGGAAGATGGCCGTCCCCGGCTTAATCTGAACCCGGTTCTGCGCCCGGTGCTCGCTCCGCTCCTGGAAGACACCTCAATTCTCTTCCCTGCCCAACCCTTCGATGGAGCCAATTCCGAAATCCCTGTGCCGATGGAACTGACATTAGGCGCACTCCTCACCTGGTTATTCAATGCGGGTCAAGCCTTTAAGGCCGATGGCAGTTTAAAGAAAAAGTCCCAGGAGGAGCTTGAAAGCCTGTTTGCCCCTGTGGGTGGAACTGAAGTCGCCCTGGGTTTGATTCATGCCCTGGAATATCTTGGGCTGATTCATATCGAAGAAGGAATACCCCATGTTGATAGGGACCGCCTGGCACATTATGCTGCGCTGGAGTCTCTGGAACGGCTTGAGTTTCTTGCAGCGGCCCTGATAGGGGTGGAACTGGAACTCGACTCCGGAACCCGCCGCCTTTCCCGGGAACGGCTGCATAGCTGGAGCCGGCTTATACACCGGATTCTGCTTCCCATGCAGGAGGGGTGGGCCTATGACGAAGCAAGCCTCCGCCGGTTCTGGCTTGTGGAAGAAGGGCGGCCTGTGGAAAAACGCCGTTTTGGAGACCGGGATGTTGCTTCCCATTCAGGCCTTGCCCATTGTCCTGGTGTAAATCCTCTGGAGTTTTTTAGAGCCCTCCGTACTGCCATGGAACGGTCGGGTTTAATAGTAGGGACTGAAAAGGGCTATCTTCGGAACAGGCTCCCGAAAGAAAAAAATCCGCCCTTTATCGTCTGTGATGCCAGCTTTTCCATCATTGTGTATCCCGAAATCCCCTTTTCCCATGTATGCACCTTAGCCCGTTTGTGCCAGCTCAGGGAGATGGGACAGATCCTCAAATTGGAGCTTACCCAGGAGGGCTTTGTGCGGGCATTGGACCAGGGCTTTCGGACAGAAGACATCTGCGGATTTCTGGAACAGCTTTCTGCAAAGCCCCTCTCCCAACATCTTGCCTGGTCTCTTGAGGAATGGACCCGCCGGTATCATTCGGCAACCCTGTATAAGGGACTAGTCCTGGTGCTGGCTCCGGAACGACGCTATATTGTCGAGCTCCCCATGGTAAAGGATTTTATTGAACGGGAACTTGCACCCGGGGTATATCTTCTGCAGGGCGTGGATGAAGCCCAGCTATCGGAGGTCCTTGAAAGGGCCGGTCTTGATACCCTGGCCCGGCCTGAACCCTCACGACTCTCCAAGGATCTTAGTTCCCATTTGCAGAGTTCTCCCAACTCCATCCTTACCAGAGCAAATCCCTTCCAACGGAGTTCCGGTAAGGCCTGGACCGATGATGAAAGCCCTGGTTTTTATAAGGGCAGTTCCAATACAACTATCCTGACAAACTCAGTTGGCCCGGCGAGCCCGGTGGGAGCTACGAGCCCCACAGGCCCAGCGAGCCCGGTGGGAGCTACGAGCCCCAGAGGCTCGGCGGACCTGGCGGGGGCTTCGATCCCGGCAGGTACTCCTGGAAACGCTGACCCGGCTGACTATGCAAAGCACCTGTTAGCAGAGCTTCATGAAAAGCTTGAAGCAAAACCATTTACCAAAGAACAGAAGGATGAACTCTCTGCCCGGATAGACCGCCGGCTCATACTGGATGAACGGCAGCTTGTAGCAGCCGCTGTCCGCTATGAAAAACTCGAAGCCCGGGGACTCGATTATGTAGGCAAGGTTCGCCTTGTCGAACAGGCCCTGTCCCTGGGAGCCCTCGTAGAGGTATTCTGGCGGGGAGCAAAGGGGGAGGCTAACCGCTCTATACTTCGCCCGATTGCTCTTGAAAAATCCGGTACAGAGCTTATGATACGGGGTGAAAGCTATCCTGAAGGAGAGGCCCTGAGCCTCCCAATAGGGAAAATAAGTCTCCTGCGGCGATTAAAACGTTCAATTTTTGGTGATTAATTCTAAGTAAGCGAGGTGTCCCATGCCATTATTGCCCTTTTCAGCCCCACAACCTGTGCCAAGCCAGGCAAAACTGGCAGTTCTTATCGATGCGGATAACACCCAGCCAGCCATTATCGACGGCCTCTTAAACGAGGTGGCCAAATACGGGGTGGCCAGTGTCAAACGAATTTACGGCGACTGGACCAGCACTAATCTCCGTTCCTGGAAGGATCGGCTCCTGGAATATGCGATTCAGCCGATCCAGCAGTTTTCCTATACAACCGGCAAGAACGCCACCGACAGCGCCATGATCATCGATGCGATGGACCTCCTCTATACCGAACGGCTCGATGGTTTTTGTATTGTTTCCAGTGACTCCGATTTTACCCGTCTTGCAGCCCGGATCCGGGAAAGCGGCCGGACTGTCTATGGTTTTGGTGAAAAAAAGACCCCCAAGGCCTTTGTGGCGGCCTGCGACAAGTTTATCTATACGGAAATCTTAAAAGAACAGCAGGAAGAATCGGAAGAGGATGAGGTAAAAACCGCTGCAAAGAGCCAGAAGGACTTTAAGGTGGACCGCAGGCTTTTAACGCTGCTGCGCAATGCGGTGGATGACCTGGCCGATGAATCGGGCTGGGCGTACCTGGGTGCGGTGGGCCAGAATATTACCAACCGGTCCAGTGAGTTTGATCCCCGGAACTATGGCTTTAAGAAACTGGGTGACCTCTTCAGGGCTATTCCCCAGTTTGACATAGAAGAGCGGGCCCAGGAAAATGGTCCGGGCCGTCAGGTATATATCCGCTGGAAACGCCGGGGCCGCTAGGCTTACCTGTGGTCTCCAGGCTGAGCCGGGACCGCCAGGCTGGGCTGAGGCTCTTGGTCCGGGCCGCCAGGCTATTCCGCTGCCTTCGGCCGCCGGGCTTCGGCTTCCTGGTGCATCTTTTCCAATAAGTCCATGATTTTGTCTACCGTGGCCTGTTTCTTATCCTCCACCCCGGCGGCCTCTGCTTCAGCCCGGGCCTGTTCCCGGAATTCGGTGCAGCTGGTTACGGGGCCGACGGTTATCCGGACCACATCCTGGGTGACCAGGTCTTCCGCCATGTCCCCCTGCTGTATGCGAAGCACCTCGCCGTTTATGGCAACAGGACAGAAATACTCAAAGGATTTAATATAGGAGTCGATCTCCCGGACCCCCCGTTTGCTTGCCGGGTCCCAGGGGCGGAACCGGGTCCCGGCGGGGAATACCAGGATCAGCTTTCCTGAAACTTTTACTTCATTCAAAGCCTTCATGGCTGCCCGGTTAATCGCATTACTTCTGATTATCTCTGCCCGATCCTTCTCGGGATCCAGCCCCTGCAGAGACCGGCTTGGATAGATGACTATGCGGGTATAGGCTTCGGTAAAGGCGGTAACCACCGGGTTGGATTCATTCAGCTTAAGCCCCGCAATGGCAACAATTGCGTCTGCAAGTTCTTCGCCATCGGGCAGTTCTTTGCGGATGAGGTAGCTCAGGGCAGGAAGATCAAAATTACTGTAATGCTCCACCAATAAGAGGCAGGAATGGCCCTCCTTTGCTTTGGTTAAAAGATCACGGAGATGTTCGGCCCCATCAACACCGGAACCGGGTAAAATTAATTCGTCCAGTATTCCATCAATATAGGGGAGTACATTTTTATTTGCCTGTTGGTACACATTCTGTTCCGTAACAACCGTATCGAGCCGGGCCTTGCCCATCATCTGCATAATTCTATCGCGATATACCGCACTGATTGGTTTCATAGGTGTGTAGTATACAATTATGGCAAAGGCCCTGTCAATTGAGACGAAATTTGCGAAAATGTCATCTATATTCAGAATATTGCATGTTTTTACAGAAAGTATGCACAAAACTGTTGCCTAAACTGGTTTTGCGATGTATAAAAAAGGGGTCTGTACTTGACACTATAGACCAAGGAGGAAGTCAACATGAAAAAGAGTGTACTTTTAGCCGCTCTCGTGGTTGGATTCGCCTCTCTGTTCGTTCTCTCCTGTGCACAAAAGGAGCTGACCGCAGATAAGGCCGAATTCATCGTAAACAACGCTGCAGAGCCCCAGACTCTGGATCCGTCCCTCATTCAGGGCGTTCCCGAACATCGGCTTTATATGGCATTGTTCGAAGGGCTGACCATCAATGATCCTAAAACATCCAAGGCTGTTCCCGGTATTGCAGAATCCTGGACCACCAGCCCGGATGGAAAGACCGTAACCTTTAAGCTCCGCAAGAGCACCTGGTCCGATGGTACCCCCGTTACCGCCAAGGACTTTGTGTATGGCTGGCTCCGGACCCTGAAACCTGAAACCGCTGCTGAATATGCCTACATGATCGGCATGGTGGTAAAGGGTGCCGATGATTACAACCAGGGCAAAACCACCGATCCTTCCACGGTTGGCGTAAAAGCAATCGATGACTATACCCTCCAGGTAGAACTGGTTGGGCCCGCTGCCTACTTTGTCGACATGACATCCCACTATGCTTTTGCTCCACTGCCCCAGCATATCATCGAAAAATACGGTGATCAGTGGGTAAAACCGGGCAATTTCGTTGGTAATGGTCCCTATACCCTTAAGGAATGGAAACCTCAGGAATACATTTTTGTGGTCAAAAACCCCAAATACTGGGATGCGAAGAATGTGAAACTGAATTCCATAAAGATCCTTGCAGTAACCGATGAAAAAACATCCTATAATATGTTCCTGAAGGGTGAAATTGACTGGGATACAGCTGTACCCACCGATATTATCGATGAAGTAAAGCTCCGGCCCGATTATCAGGCAAATCCTCAGCTTGCAACCTACTACTACTGCTTTAACAACCAGCGGAAGCCCTATGATAATCCCTTAGTCCGCAAAGCCCTTGCTGCAGCTATCGATAAGAAGGCCCTGGTAGAGAAGGTTACCAAGGCAGGGCAAATTCCCACCGATGCCTTTACTCCCCCCATGCCCGGCTTTACGCCCCAGCCCGGTATCGGTTACGATCCTGTAAAAGCCAAGGAATTGCTGGCCCAGGCTGGTTATCCCGATGGCAAGGGCTTCCCCGTACTTACCATCAAGTACAATACCAGCGAAGGCCACAAGAAAATTGCCGAATTTGTTCAGGAGCAGTGGAAGAACAACCTCGGGATCACCGTACAGCTTAAAAACGAGGAATGGAAGACCTTCCTGGATACCCGGTCCAATGCTCATGACTTTGATGTAGCCCGCCATGGCTGGGTTGCTGACTATATGGATCCCTCCAACTTCCTGGAACTCTTCATTACCGGCGGTGGAAACAACGATGGCCTCTACTCCAATCCGAAGTTTGATGAACTGGTTAAGAAGGCTGCCACCATGCCCGACAGTCCCGAACGGAACCAGGTGCTCATGGAAGCTGAAAAGATCTTCGCCGAAGATCAGGGTATGCTGCCCCTCTACTGGTATGTTGATCTCGATATGATCGATCTTACCAAGTGGAACGGCTGGTATGGAAACCCGCTGGGTGTACATCACTGGAAGTTTATTTCCAAGAAAAAATAAGGCGCTCTAGTCTCTCATTAAGAAGGGCGCCCTTCGGGGCGCCTTTCTATTTGTGTAGTCCAGCCGGATAGAACTCCCCAAATAGATACATTTACATTCCCGGTGAATCTATCTATTTGGCGAGTTCGTCAAAAACCTTTATTCTGGAGGAAATGATGGCAAGGTTCATCATTCGTCGTTTGCTGAGTATTATTCCAACGATGTTTATTATCGTTACGCTCAGTTTTTTCCTTATCCGCTTCGCTCCCGGTGGACCCTTTTCTTCGGAAAAGAAAATCCCTGAGGCGGTGCTGCAAAATATACTGAAAAAATATCACATGGATGAGCCCCTGCTTAATCAATATGGGCGCTATCTGCAGGATATTTTACGGGGAGATCTGGGGCCTTCGTTCCGCTATCAGGATCAGACTGTTAATGAACTGATAGGAGCTACCATGCCTACCTCTATCCTTCTAGGTAGTTTTGCACTTGCTCTTGCATTTTTACTAGGAACCCTGGCGGGAATTACCAGTGCCCTCAGGCAGAACAAGTGGCCCGATTACCTTTCCATGTCCATTGCGGTTATCGGTATTTCGGTTCCCCTTTTTGTGATTGGCCCGGTGCTTCAGCTTGTTTTTGCCATGAAGCTCAGCTGGCTTCCTACATCGGGGTGGATTAACAGCAGGGCTGGATGGAAGACCATCATTCTCCCCATGATTACCCTGGCGTTCCCCTATTTTGCCTATATTGCCCGGCTGTCCCGCGGATCTATTTTGGAAGTACTTCGCTCGGATTATATTCGGACCGCCAGAGCAAAGGGCTTAAAAGAATCAGTAGTGATTGTAAAGCATGTTCTTAAGGGCGCAATGTTGCCGGTTGTTTCCTATTTGGGGCCAGCCTTTTCTGGTATCATCACCGGTTCAGTTGTTGTGGAGACCGTATTCCTTGTTCCTGGTGTGGGGCAAATATTTGTACAATCCGCTCTTAACCGGGACTACACCCTGATTATGGGTGATATTATCGTGTATTCCGCAATCCTTGTCGTAATGAATTTTGTGGTAGATATACTCTACGGATTGCTCGATCCACGGATTGCGTATAAATAGGAGTACTTCATGGCAGAGACTGCTAAAAGCTTAGTGAATGAATTCAATCAGCAGGTAAAGCCCGTTTCCCTATGGGCCGATGCCTGGAAACGGTTACGGAAAAACCGGATGGCCCTGATTGGTCTGTATGTGGTTATTTTTTATATCGTTGTTTCTCTCATTGCGCCTATTCTGCCCATTTACAGCCCAAATGAGCAGAACCTGATGCACATCAACCTGCCCCCATCATTTAAGACCGCCGGTGAATTAGCCGTAGAAAAGGTCGAGAACCGGATTGCCCGGCTGACTGAGGTACTTAAAACCCAGGACCGGGAGGATCTGAAAAAGGAACTGGAATCCCAAAAGGCAGAACTTGCAAAAATAAAGGATGAGGTTCAGCACGATCCTTCCTACAATAAGGTGTATATTCTGGGAACCGACTACCTAGGTCGGGATATGCTCGCCCGTATCATCTATGGCGGACAGATTTCCATAGGCATCGGTGTCGTTGGTACCCTGACGGCGGTCCTGATCGGCATTGTTATTGGAGCCATCGCGGGCTTCCTTGGCGGCTGGGTGGATAACCTTTTGATGCGTTTTGTCGACGTACTCTATGGGCTCCCCTACATGCTGATTGTTATCATCCTCATGTCCATGGTTCCGTCGGGCAGCAATTCTATATTTATTCTCTTTATCGCGATTGCCATGGTATCCTGGCTTACCATAGCCCGGGTTGTTCGGGGCCAGATCATAAGCCTTAAGAACTCCGAATTTGTGGAAGCTGCCCGTTCCATGGGAGCGAGTCAGGCACGGATTATCTTCCGGCACCTGCTGCCGAACTCCCTGGGGGTTATCATCATCTTTGCCACCCTGCAGATGCCCAGCTTTATCATGAATGAGTCCTTCCTCTCCTTCCTGGGCCTAGGTGTTTCTGCCCCCGGTGCATCCTGGGGTACCCTGGTGGCCGATGGTGTTAAGGGAATGGAGCTCTACCCCTGGCGGCTGCTCTTTCCTGCCTTCTCCATGACAATTTTCCTGTTTGCGATGAACTTCCTGGGGGACGGCCTGCGGGATGCCCTGGATCCCCAGAGTAAAAACCGGACCTAGGGCAACGAGGAGTACAGATAATGACCGATGAAGTAATTTTACAGGTTAAGGACCTGAAGACATATTTTCATGTTGATGAGGGGATCGTGAAGGCGGTCGACGGGGTTACCTTCGATCTGCGACAGGGTGAGACCCTGGGCCTGGTAGGTGAGTCCGGTTCTGGTAAGAGTGTCACCAACCTTTCAATTATGAACCTGGTGCCCTTCCCCCCGGGGCGCATTGCGGGCGGCGAGGTTCTCTATCGCGGCCAGGATCTCCTGAAGATGACGCCAAACCAGATTCGGGATATCCGGGGTAATAAAATATCCATGATTTTCCAGGATCCCATGACGAGCCTGAACCCCTTTCTTAAAATTTCTACCCAGATGGTAGAAACCCTGGTCCTGCATCAGGGGCTTTCCAAGGCTGCTGCCCGGGATAAGGCCATAGAAATGCTCAAGATGGCGGGAATCCCCGCTGCAGAAAAACGGATAGATAACTATCCTCATCAGTTTTCCGGCGGTATGCGCCAGCGGGTTATGATTGCCATGGCCCTCTCCTGCAATCCGGATATTCTTATTGCGGATGAGCCCACAAGCGCCCTGGATGTTACCATCCAGGCTCAGATCCTGGACCTTATCCGGGACCTCACCGCCCGGCTTGGCACAGCGGTCATCATGATTACCCACTCTCTCGGGGTGGTAGCCGGTCTTTGTGACACCATCTGTGTCATGTACGCCGGCCGTATTGTAGAACGGGGCCCGGTGGATGAAATATTTGCCAATCCTCGGCATCCCTATACCCAGGGCCTCATTAAATCGGTGCCCCGGCTCGATAAATTTACCAACGAGCGGCTCCAGTCCATTCAGGGCCAGCCGCCGAACGTGATAGACCTTCCCGACTGCTGCCCCTTCTATCCCCGCTGCGACAAGGCTATGGATATCTGTAAGCAAAAGTATCCCGCTTCTAAGTCCTTTGATGATGGCTGCGCAACCTCGTGCTGGCTCTACACCCAGGAGGCTCGTTAATTATGAACACGGAATATCTATTAGATGTTGAAAATTTAAAATTACACTTCCCTACCGGTGGCGGGCCCTTTTCTTCCCACAAGGGTTTTATCCGGGCCGTGGATGGTATTTCCTTTAAGATAAAAAAGGGGGAGACCCTTGGTCTGGTTGGAGAGTCCGGTTGCGGTAAATCTACTACTGCCCGGGCGGTGGCCCAGCTCCACCGGCCAACCGCAGGTTCGGTAGTGTTTAAGGGTGAGGACCTTACAAAGCTCCATTCATCGGCCCTGCTCAGGGCCCGTAAGGATATGCAGATGGTGTTCCAGGACCCCTATGCATCCCTTAATCCCCGGATGACCAGCGGTGACATCATCGCGGAACCCATGAAGATTTATAATTCCCGGGGACTCATCAATATGCAAAAGAGGGAGATTATCGACCGGGTGGAAGACCTCATGGAAAAAGTGGGGCTTTCCCGGTTCTTCCGCAACCGCTATCCCCACGAATTCTCTGGCGGCCAGCGCCAGCGTATTGGCATTGCCCGGGCTCTCGCGTTGAACCCTGAGTTGATCCTCGCTGATGAGCCCGTATCCGCCCTGGACGTGTCTATCCAGGCTCAGATTCTTAACCTGTTTAAGGATCTGCAGCAGGAACTGGGGCTTACCTATCTTTTTATCGCCCATGACCTGGCGGTGGTTCGTTATATTTCGAACCGGATTGCGGTCATGTACCTGGGGGTCATCGTAGAAATTGCTGACAGCAATGCCCTTTTTGAAAAACCCCTCCACCCCTATGCTCAGGCCCTGCTTTCTGCAGCCCCCATTCCTGACCCGGTGGTGGAACGGAAACGGCAGCGGATCCTCTTAACCGGTGACGTACCCTCGCCGGACAAGGAACGGCACGGCTGCTATTTCTATGACCGCTGTCCCAAACGGATGGATAAGTGCCAGCACTCAATTCCCAAGCTCAAGGATGCAGGGGGCGACCATCAGGTAGCCTGCTTCCTGTATCATGATGTGGAGTGATAGTCTGACAGAATAAAATGTAAGGCTATTCAGCTTTTTTGCTGGATAGCTTGAGGTTTTTGCAAAAGTCTATTACTTTTGCAAAAACCTCTTGCAGTATTTTTACAATATAAAGATAAATAATTATTTTAGATAGATTAGTAAAAATACTGCATATACATCTAAGGTTGCTCTTTCAAAACTTCCTGATTTTTGAAAGAGCCTCAGATATTTATTTTAAAATAAGAAGCGCCTTTTCCAGGCCCGAACCTGCGATACATCCTCTATATTATGATGGCTGAGATGGATCCATCTGAAAGGGCTCCTGGCTAATGTAAGCCCTTTAGCAGCGCGTCTTTCTGCCTGAAAGGACCAGGTTCCTGGTGATAGTTCCAGTGAAACTGTGCTAAGGGTACTTGTCTTTTCTATGGTCATCCCTTGGGGCCCGGAACCTTTTATATATATAGTGGTAATCATGTTGTCTGCAGGAAGGGCAGTTCTAGGGGTGCCCGGTTTATCAGATTGAGCGGCCGACAGGATTTCTGGGGGCTTACTTACGGCAATGGTAAGCAGGGCTTTTTCAGTGTTGTCCGAAGTTCCACTAAAAGATGCAGTACAGCCGGTACAATAACAGACTAAACAAGAGAAAAGTAACGCTTTTCATAGATACCTCCGAAATGTATTACAGGGCAGATGTATGGTGTTGATGTAATGGGGTGGGGATGTGGGTGGTGCAGGGGCTGGTTTGTTTGGAAATGTGTACAAAAATTTAAATAATTACAGTCTGTGGAGATCGCCCTTTTTGGGTGTATACTATATGATAGAAAATCCTATTTTCCTGGAGAACGACATGAATCTGCAATCCCTATCCCAAACCCGATCCATGTCCTTATTCAAACGGAGCTTATTAGTTCTGTTTTTAGTTTTGTCTGCCCTCATGGACCTGTGGGGAGTGGATTATGTGTGGAACTTGGATTCAAATAATGGTAATTGGAACAATTCAGCAAATTGGTTTGATGGATCTGGATATGGGACAGGTGTTCCAGGTGCGACAGATACTGCAACTATTCAAAGTACAACAAATGGGCCACCAACAACTAATGTTCCTGTTAATTTACAGCTTTCAGGACTAACCATCTCTACAGATTGGGATATAAGCACAATTACTTCTGTTACGATTAATGGGGACTTAAATTTAAATAATGGAACTTTAACTCTTGGAAATGTTCCTTTAGCTGTTCAAGGAAATATAAACCGGATAAGCGGGAGTTTAACCTCGACGGGGACGATCACGCTGAACGGGAGTAGTGGTGTGCAGAGTGTGAACCTGACAGGAGGGACGATTCAGGACCTGGTGGTGAACAATACGAGTGGGACCCCGACGGTGACGCTGAATAACACAGCGGCGTTTACATGGAATGGGAACCTGACGATTACTGCGGGGACGTTGGTACTGGCGAACTTAAGCCAGACGATAGGCGGGAATGTAAGCGGTGCTGGAACGCTGGATGCGGATGCGATTACCGGAGGGAACACCCTGACGGTGGGCGGGTACATGGGAACCACGGGAACTGCTCTGGGTACTTTGCTAGCACCGACGAGCACCAGTGTAAGTGTGGGGACAGACTGGAACGTAACGAACTTTACGCACAACAGCGGTACGGTGATCTTTACAGGAACCGGGACGATCTACAGCGCTGCCAGTTTTTAT
>JAAYUZ010000127.1 GCA_012517385.1 Treponema sp.
ACCTCATTATTACCCCAGCCGCCGGCCCCCGTATCATAGGTCCATTTACTGCTGTCGGGTGCATCCGAAGTACCATTAAACTCATCGCTCCAAACCAGTGTCCTGCCATCCATATCAACGAGGCTGTTATCCTCCGGGGGGAGAAACATACAGCCGCCCATGGCCATCATCATTACAAGAACAAACAGCACTGTTTGCAGTCTGTTTTTCACGTTCAATATGCTCATTGTTTCTCCTACAGACTGATATTCCAGTACAGGGTTAGCTCCGAGTAGGACTTTCCATCGTCCACGGTTCCAGGAATTGCATTCCATGGATCGGAAGAATAGGGACCAAAGGTCCAGCCAGCCCACTTTACCCCCGCCCGGTTGGTCCGGAAAACAAAGGATGGGGTCTCAAAGGCATAGGACAGGTCCACATTCCATCTTGCAGGATAGGTCAGGTTAAAGGTCCTGGTCCATTCAGGTTCAAGCCACTTATCCCGGTAGTATGCTCCGCTGGCCATAAACTGGCCGTAGCGTACCTTAAGGCTCCCGCCCCAGTAGTCGACAATCCGGGTATCCTGTCCGGTGCTTCCCTGGTGACCAATTTCACCGGCCGCAATGATACGGAGATCCCCGACGGGATTGGTTACAAGGCGGAACCCGGTCGCCCAGAGGTTCCGCTGTTCCGGAAGCCCGCCAGAGAAGGCTGCCCATTGGCCATTTGCCATTTTAAATACCTGAACATCGGTGGGACCGGCATAGAGTGTATAGAGGCCGGTCAGGCTCGCTGCGAATCTGGCACCCTCTATATCATCGCTGTTCCATTCATGGAACCAGGTAGCACCCTCGGGGTCATAGGTCAGTACCGCTTCGAACTCCACAGACTGGCGGTTTGCAAAGACGTAGAAGGGTGGATAGAAATTATTGTACTTGGTAGTTAAGGCCCGATCCGCTGGACCTTCCAGGGGTACACGGGCCCTGGCCACGGGTCTGAAGGCAAAATCACCGTAGAATATGTCCGCCCCGACCTGTATTTCCTGCCGGTTTCCTGAGCCGGAGTCTCCTGTAAAGAAGCTACCCCGGACCATGGCCGGGTTGGTGTCTGCTACGAGGCCGCGATAAATATACCTGCCATAGAGGTATGTATAGCGGAAGATATCCGTACCAAGCTCAGCACTGCCACCCAATAAATCGAGGTACCCAATGGTTTTAGCTGTTCCGTCAGCACTCCGGTACGTGGCGCCAAATTTCTCATCCCCCGCATAGAGGGCACCCAGCTTGGTGGTTACAAAGGGGTAGAGCTTAGCTGACCAGTAGAGGGAGGCTTTTCTGCCCGGCCCATAGGTATTAAAGGGATAAGCCGTTGCCGAATCTGCAGGACCAAATTCTTCCGCATACACAAGCCCCAGTTCCATCTCGGGCATAAAGACCGACATGGAGGGGAAGGTTTTATAGTAATTGGCCAGAATCTGGGGCTTTGCTGAGCCATAGACCTCCGGACCGCCGATAATCTGGAGCCCTTCCAGGGTATTCTTGCCCACAAACTCCACAGCAATGGGAGCTTTGGAACCATAGGTGTCGTAGCCTATAATATCAAAGGCTTCCTTATTGATATTAAAGATATCCCCGGTATTCTCAAAACTGGCGTGTCCCACATGGTAATACCCATTCAGGGTAAAATTATCCGTATCGTAGGTAAAGTTCGCCGCATAGAGATCGATATTCTTACCCGTATACATCGGATAGGGTTCATAGAGCTTACTGGGTTCCGCGGCTGTCCAGGTTCTGATGTACACATTGCCGGTAAGGTTTTCCGCAGGACTTAGTTTAAAGCCGATATTGCTTTCCGCATAGGTGGTAAAATTAAAGGCCTGCTTTACCGAGGTACCGTTATCTACCATGGTTTTAATTGTGTCATGGTTCAGCTGAGCCAGGGAGCCCACAGTTACATCGAGGGCGCTTAAGGAGAGCAGTTCCTGTTCCTTATCCTGCTGTTTCAAGCCAGTCTCCAGTCCCTTGGCCAGGTACAGGCCGTCGTTCAGGCTTGCAAAGTAGGCCTGAACTTCTTCGTCGGTAGAATCGTACAATGAGAGTTTCCAGATATCCTGCATGAGGTAGTAGGCAGCCCGGGGAATACGCATGTTTACCCCATCCTGCGTTATGGGACTCAGGGCGCACACACCGAACCATTCTTCATCCATGTTATTAATGCCGGGCTTAAAGTCCCGGTCGTACCCCGCATTAGCCCAGGTACCGGTGGTGTTATGCACCGAAAGGTCCTTGGTCTGGTAATGCTTCCACCATTCATCAATCCATTCAAATACAAAGGACCCAATGATGTTCCCATAGCGGCCCTTGCCATAGGCCTGCTCGTATATTTCCTTCCACTGGCTCTTGTAGTAGACCATCTGGCTGAACTGGTCTTCCTGTTTAGTTACCGCATTAAAGGCATCGGCCCCTGCTTCGGTGAACATAATGGGCTTATCCAAGGTCTTTGCTATGTTCTCATAAAAGCTGTCAAAGGCCTTGTAGCCCCGGTATACGTTAATGCCGAGCACATCCAGGGAGGGACAGAGTTCTTTGATAAGGTCGATATACTGGGCATCCCCATTGATGATACCCACGGGCCGCAGGGGGTCGATGTCCTTTACGGCTGCCATGGCTTCTTCAAAGAGGCTGTACAGATACCCGGCCTTTACGGCGTTCTGTTCACCCATGGGGAGGTTTTCGATATTGGAACCGGACCAGACCAGGCCGTAGTTGCTTTCATTTCCGAGCAGGTACATGAGCACCCCCCGGGTTGTTTTATAGGTCTGGGCAGTTTTCTTTGCCTGGGCTATCAGGGTATCCCGGGTATGTTTGTCCGAATAATCCGTATTGGGATACCAGCGTCCATTTACCGATACACCATAACGACCAAAGAGGTCGTTAATTACCGTATAAATGCCGTATTTAATATAGATATATTCAACCCATTTAGGAGGAACCATGGAGAAGACCCGGATGACATTAACTCCCATGGTTTTCATCATGGACATATCAGTATCTATTACCCTTTGGATATACTCCTCTGGCTGACTCCAGAGGTCATAGGCGTAGTTTTGACCGATTGGCGTATAGGCCCACACCATGCCTTTTATTTCAACCGGCTTGTTATCTATCACAAGCCGCCAGCCATCCGAATCTTTAACGGTTTGTACATACTGGGCCTGTGCCGACAGGACGGTAAAAAGACCCAATACTATGGCTGTTATATATCCCTTTTTCATTTATCGCCCCCTTTATTGGGAAGTGCTATGACTTTTCCATCGCCCCAGGTACTGGCATCCATATAGGATTTATCCTCCTGACTCATCCAGTGAACCAGCCGGGACCGCTCTTTGCCGCCGTCCGCATCATTAATCTGGAACTCCATACGGACCTTCTTGCCCACCTTAAGGCTCTTATTGTTTAACGCGTTTAAGGGGATTTTGGCCTCCAGACGGTAGCCAGTTTCACCATAGACAAATACCGCCTGCAGATCCGGTATGTTTACCGTCTGGTCATTTATACTTACTTCGTACTGGCGGGGATTACTCTTGCTCTTGGGCACAAAGCGCATCCGCTTGTCAGTACCGCTATAGAACTTATGGGGAGATGTATCGGTCCCGAAGAAGAACTCTATAGAGTCCCCCCGCCAGGCCTGAGGCGCAGGGAAGGGATTTACCGTGGGGTCATCGTCGGTTATGTCCGCAAAAAGATAGAGGTTTTCACCATCGGTGCGGACCACAAAATGACCGTCGCTGTTTTTGGGATTAAACAGGCCTCCGTACACCATAACCCGTGTATACACTCCCTTAAGGCCCTCCCATTCGCTGAAGTTTCCATCAATCTGGGGGACCTCGGTGGTAGAAAAATACACCGGAGCAATCTGCCCTATGGGGGGCTTGCCGTCAAACCCCTCAACGCCTTCCACCGGCGCAGGCCGCCATGGGGGTGGAATAATCTGTTTTTCTGTTATGGTAAGGCAGGAACTTAACAGTAAGGCGCAGAGCCCGCCACCAATTACATTAAGCCGTAGCTTCATAAAAAACTCCTGTAGTTCTAAAAGAAAGGCCCGGCCATTTGATATGCCGAGCCTTTGTTCCCTTACGGGATTGTTCTATTCATCGTTCAGAACAGCCCCAAGGTCTTATTTGACGCCGAGTTTCTGTTTGTTCACCACCATCTTCTGGGTCTGAACAGCCTGAACCTTGGCAATGCCCTTATCCTGCTTAAATTTCTGGAGCTCATTCCAGATCTGATCAAATTCGGCTTCGCTCTTAGCGCGGATAAGCCGCGGCAGATCCCTACCCCAGCGGCGGGAGATTTCCTCGGCAATGAGGGCTTCATCGGAGCCGGGGGTCAGCTGAAGGTTATCGTATGCCGCAAAGGATTTAACATAGGGCCGGGTCCAGAGCTGGGGCTGACCAAGCGCAGGGGAGTACTTGGCGCCCCACTGATCTGCCCAGGGGTTATCCATGAGCATCCAGTAGGTGTACTGCACACCATATTTGGTTTCCTGGGCATTCTTGTCCTTGGTATCCAGTTCTGCAACTTCAGGAACGAGTTCGGGTTTACCATCCTTCATGGTGTAGGTAACATTGGGAATACCAAAGTAGGTGTCCATCTGGCCTTCTTCGCTGATGAGGTAGGTCAGGAACTGGATAGCCCGGGCGGGGTCCTTGCAGTTTTTGGAGATAAGGGTAAGGGTCCAACCGGCAATGCCCTGACCTGCAAGGGTATGGGGAGCCCTCTTGGAATTCTTGGGACCATCCACTGCGATATAGACCTTGTTGGGATCCTGGTTATACAGGGCCATCTGGGCGGCCTGCATATCCCAGTTCTGGTACAGCATGGCAAAATAGCGTCCCTGGGCAGCCTTTTCTTCGATCTGGGACCGCTTGTCTACAAAGACATCGGTAGCGATAAGTCCCTCTTCATTAGCCTGGCGGAACACCTTAAGCCACTTTACATAGTCAGGATCGGTACTGCGGTCATAGATTTTGCCGTCCTTTTCATAGGGGATGGCGAGGAAGTTCTGGAGGTAACCTTCCAGGGATGCACAGCCGGTGTCGCCGAATTCCATAAAGCCGATCGGGATAATTGGCTGTCCGCCCACTGAGGGGAACTTGGCCTTGGCAGCCCGGAGCGCCGCAAGAAAGCCTTCGGGAGTAGTCATGTCGGGTTTGCCTAGCGCATCATACATATCCTTGCGGACCAGGAAAGTCTGGTTGCTGGTAAGTTTTCCCTTAAGTTTGTCGTAATCCTGGGGAGTGTAGGAAGCGTTCGGATAGCCGTATACATGGCCATCGTCCTGCCGGTACCAGCCCAGCTTCTGGGGATTGGCTACCTTAAAGAAATAGGGGTCGTATTTCTGGGCAAGTTCATCCAGGGGGAGCACAAGACCGGAGTCGATCATCATGGGTACCTGGCCTTCCCACCAGCCAATGGTAATCAAGTCAGGGAGGGTGTTACCCGCAATCATGGAGTTAAGCTTTTCAGCTTCGTTACCGGCGGGTACGATATAGCGGATATTCACACCGGTTTTTTCGGTGATGTACTTGGAAACGGCGGAATCGCCCCACTGCCGGGCAAACCAGCTGAAGTTGATGTACCAGTCAAAGGTGACGGGCTTATCCTTGTTCAGCATCCAGCCGGGGGTAGAACCGGTTCCGGGCTTGGTCCCAGCAGATTTGTTGGCTACAGCCGATTCCTGGCTGCCATTTGCCATAACCATGGTGGCTGCCATACAGAGGGCAAGCACCACTCCCAAAAATTTCTTCATTCTAAACCTCCTATACTTAACCTTTTATAGAACCTATCATTATTCCCTTCACAAAATATTTTTGCAGGAAGGGATAAATCACAATAATGGGGGCGGTGGTAACCACCATGGTAGCAAGCTGTACCGACTGGGAGTTAACCTGGCCGCCGGAGATGCCAACCGGCATGGCTACCACAGCCCGGGATGCGGTGGCACTGGCGATAACCCGGTACAGAAAGGTCTGGATGGGCTGCAGGTCCGGGTTATTTACAAAAATGACGCCCATAAAATAGTCGTTCCAGTTCCATACACCGACAAAGAGGGCGATAGTAGCCAGTACCGGTGTAGAAACGGGGATGATAATTTTTAAGAAGATAGTAAAGTCATTAGCCCCATCAATATGGGCCGACTCTTCCAATGCTGCGGGGATTTCCCGGAAGAAGGAGATGAAAATAAGGGCATTCCAGAAGTTAAAGAGCCCGGGAATTACATAGACCCAGAAGGTATCATAGAGACCGATGCTTTTAATCAATATAAAGTAGGGAATAAGACCGCCGCCGAAGAACATGGTGATGGTTCCCAGCATCATATAGACCTTGTGGCCCATGAGGTACCGTTTGGAAAATGCATAGGCGACCATGGAAGTAAAGAAGACACTGCCAATGGTGGCAATGAGGGTCCGCCAGATGGTGATATTAAAGGCCTTTACGATATTTTTATCCATAAAGACCGCTTTGTAACTGTCCAGAGTGAACTTGCGGGGCCACCAGTAAATACCGCCCAGCATGGTGTCTGCGGACTCATTCAGCGATACCACCACGGTGTACCATATCGGGTACAGGGTTACAAAACAGATCAGGACCATGAACAGTTCAAGGGCCCGCTCACCTATCTTTGCCCTCATGATCTGGCGGTGCAAGGATGGTTTATGTTGATAATAAGTCATAGCGCTCATTGTGTACCTGCCTAAAAGAGAGACACTTCGTTCAATTTTTTCGTTACCCGGTTTGCTATAAAGAGCAGAATAAAGGCAACCACCGATTTAAAGAGACCGATTGCAGAAGCATAGGAATACCGCATGCTGCGCATCGCCACATGGTACACATAGATATCGATCACGTTAGCCCTGGATGCATTCAGGGGATTCCAGAGTACCAGAATCTGGTCAAAATTAGAGTTAAGAAGGTTTCCGACTGCCAGGATAAAGAGGATGGTAATGGTCCCCTTAATAGAGGGGAGGGTAATTGCAAAAATCTGACGGAACCGGCTCGCACCGTCTACGGTGGCCGCTTCATAAAGCTCAGGGTCTATGCCTACAATGGCTGCAAGATATATGATCGCTGACCAGCCGAGCTCCTTCCATATATCGGATATTACCACGATACCCCAGAAGTATTTGGGCTCCGCAAGAAAGGTAACTCCTTCCTTAGACAGCCCCGCGAGCATCAGCACCTGGTTTATAAGCCCCGTATTTGAAAGCCAGTTGGTTAATATCCCTCCCAGCACAACCCAGGAAAGGAAGTGGGGCAGGTACGAAATGGTCTGCACCCAGCGCTTAAACCGGGGACTCCGCAGTTCATTCAGGAGAATCGCAAAGGCAATGGGTAGGGGGAAACCGATGACCAGCTTTAGAATAGACATTCCCAGGGTATTAGCCAGGATGTTTCCAAACTCGGGATCCTTAATAAAGTTGATGAAATGCTGGAACCCGTTTGCATCCGCCCAGGGAGTTTTAAGAAAGCTCAAGCTAAAGAGGGATTCGGTGATCTTGTAGTTTTTCTTAAACGCGACGATGATCCCATACATGGGTGCATAGTTGAACACCAGCATCCACACCACACCCAGCAGGGCCATAATCTGCAGATGCCGCTGTTCTTTAAAGGTTTGCCAAATACTCTTTCTCATCTTTGTTCCTATGCGCTTAGTATAGGGTGCCTTTTTTTATCCGGATAGGCTCGGAAATTTCGCTTTGGTGTCTTTTTTTCGGTTTTACACATAATACGCAATCGATTTCGTTGACATGCTTCCCCAGCGCGCTTTATAATCAACCTGGTTGTACAATGGGGGATTATCTATACCCCCAACTGGATAAGGAAAGGAGCCTTTATGCAGGGAATGACTGTAGATGCTCTTAAGAGCGCAAAGCCTGAGGCGGTTCAGAGTGAACTGGTTACTTTCTTGGGTGACACCTATTTTAAGATTGCCCATGTGGATGCAATGCCGCCCTTTTTTATGACTATCGTAAGCGCTTCCGATGTGTGGAACTTTATTTGGTCCAACGGCGGCCTTACAGCGGGTAGAAAGAATGCCGACTATGCAATTTTTCCCTATTATACGGCAGATAAGGTAGCAGATGCACGGACCTATACGGGGCCCTATACAGCCCTGAAGGTTACTGAGGGGGATAAGGTCTGGTATTGGGAACCCTTCTCGGACACCAGTACCGGCCTCTGGAAGATCCAGAGAAACCTGTATAAAAACACAAGCGGTTCCAAAATCTATTTTGAGGAGATAAACCAGGACCTGCAGCTCACTTTCCAGTACGGCTGGACCAGCAGTGACCGCTTCGGGCTCGTGCGGCACAGCCGTATTCTGAACTGGGGCAAGGAGCGCCGTACCATAGCAATCCTCGACGGCTGTCAGAACATAATGCCCGCCTGTACTACCGCGGACTTTCAGAACGCCAACAGCATACTCCTGGATGCGTATAAAAAAACCGACCTGGACGGTGAAACCGGAATGGCCCTTTTTGCGGTAAGCTCCATCGTTACCGATAAGGCTGAACCCAGCGAAGGACTCTTTGCCAATGTGGGCTGGTTCAGCCGGCAGGGAATCGTATACCTGGCAAACGAAACAAAAGAAGCCTTTAAATATGGGAAACCCCTGGTGCAGCAAGGGGTGCTTAAGGGACTGCGGCCAAGCCAGTTCCTGCTCCAGAACCTGGAGCTGCAGGCGGGCGCTGAGGATGAATGGTACCAGGTCTTTGACACCAATTTGGATGCAGGCAGAGCCATTGAACTGCGGGAGCTCATTCGAAGCCAGACCAAGGCAGAAGGAATGCTAAAGGATGATATCGCAAAAACCCAGGCTCAGCTGGAAGCCTTTCTGGCCGCTGCGGATGGGGTACAAGAAACGGCCGAAGAACTAACCTGCATTCATCACAAGGCTAATGTCCTCTTTAACATCATGCGGGGAGGCCTTTTTGCCGACGGATACGAAATTTCCGCCGAAGACCTTATTCAATTTGTCTCTGTCCGCAACAAGGGCCTAGTCCCGGCTATGCAGGCTGCCATTGCCGGGTCCGGCGCCACCATCAATTATAAGAACCTCTTAGAAAAGGTTCGCGCTCAGCAGAATTCCCAGCTGGAACGGATGGTGTTGGAATACCTTCCCCTCACCTTCTCCCGCCGGCACGGCGACCCGAGCCGGCCGTGGAATCGCTTCTCTATCGAACTAAAGGATGAACGGGGCAACCGCAGGCTTAATTACCAGGGCAACTGGCGGGATATCTTTCAGAACTGGGAAGCCCTGGCCTACTCCTACCCCCTCTATATCGAAGGGATGGTGGCCAAGTTCCTTAATGCCCTGACCCCCGATGGCTTTAACCCCTACCGGATTACCCGGGACGGCATAGATTGGGAGGTAGTAGAGCCCGATAACCCCTGGTCAAACATCGGCTACTGGGGGGACCACCAGGTAATTTACCTCCTTAAGCTCCTGGAATTCCAGGCAAGCCTGGACCGGAAGGGTCTCCTTGCACAGCTTGACAGGCCCCTCTATTCAAGCGCCAATGTGCCCTACCATCTGAAACCCTATAAGGACATCCTGGCCAACCCGAGATCCACCATCGATTTTGATCACCAGCGGCACCACCATATCGAAGCCCTGACGGCAGAACTGGGAAGCGATGCAAAGCTTGTGCTGCATAAGGACAAATCGGTGGCCCTTATCTCCATGACGGCAAAACTGCTCGCCATTCTGCTCGCAAAACTGGGGAACCTGGTCCCCGGCGGCGGCATCTGGCTTAACACCCAGCGGCCCGAATGGAACGATGCCAATAACGCCCTGGCCGGTTACGGTCTTTCCATGGTAACCCTCTACTACCTGCACCGCTTTGTGGAATTCTTTATTCAGCTGTATTCCGAATCCGATGCGGGGTCCTTTATGCTGCCGGAAGAAACAGAGCGCTGTGTAAGGGATCTGGCAAAGCTCTTTGCTCAGACTAATCCTGAAACGGCGGATAGTCCTAAGGGACGCCGGGCATTTATGGATGCCGCGGGCCAGATCTATGAAACATTCCGGGAAAACCTCTATACCCATGGGTACAGCGGAACTGCCAAAACCATTTCCAGATCTGAACTTATTGAGTACTTAAAAACCTTTAAGACCCATATCCAGTACACCATACGGAAAAACCGGCGGAGCGACGGCCTGTACCACGCCTATAATACCTTCAGCGTAGAACAGGATGGCAGCATCACCCTCCACTACCTTGATGAGATGCTGGAGGGCCAGGTGGCGGTCCTTTCTTCCCGGGCCCTTACCGGTTCCGAAAGCCTTGAGCTCTTTAAGGCCCTCCGCCATGGGCGGCTCTTCCGGGAAGACCAGTATTCCTACATCCTGTATCCGGACAAGGAACTGCCCCGCTTCCTGGAGAAAAACCAGGTGCCTCAGGAAAAAATTCAGGCAATTCCGCTTCTTGCTGCGCTGGTGGCACAGAAGGATCACCGGATCATCACACTGGATATTCATGGTACCGGCCACTTTAATGCCCAATTCCGCAATGCCAGGGACCTGGAAAAGGCCCTTGCGGACCTGGCAGCAAGGGATGCAAAGCTTGCAGAGCTGGTGCAGCGGGATTCCAGGGCCGTGCTTGACTTATATGAGGCTACCTTTAACCACCGCAGTTTTACCGGCCGCTCGGGAACCTTTTATGCCTATGAAGGGCTTGGCAGCATCTACTGGCACATGGTCTCCAAACTGCTTCTGGCAATTCAGGAAACCCTGCTCCTGGAAACCAATCCGGAGGTCCGCCGCGATTTGATTGACGCCTATTACGATGTGCGCAAGGGCTTAGGCTTTAACAAGAAACCGGAAGTGTATGGCGCCTTCCCCACCGACCCCTATTCTCACACCCCCGCGGGTCAGGGAGCAAAACAGCCCGGTATGACCGGTCAGGTTAAGGAAGAGGTCTTAACCCGCTGGGGTGAATTGGGCATTTCCATTCAAAATGGCCAGCTTACCTGTAATCCGGTACTGCTTAAAAAGACAGAGTTCTTTGCCGATGGGCATCTGGAGTTTACCTATTGCGGTGTTCCGGTAGTATACCGGCTGACAGATGCAAGTGAAGGCTCCATCAAGATCCATCGGGCGGTTCCTGTTCCGAGCACGGCAGATGTAATTGAATATAAGGGGCTCACTCTGGACCGGGATAATTCCCAGCGGCTCTTTAACCGGGATGGCAGCATCGGCCAAATCGAAGTATTCATACCCCGCTCCCGGCTGGTGTAAGTACCGGCGTCCATTACAGGGCTATCTAAAAAACTGCAGATAGCCCGCTCCTGGATGTACATAACAAACGAGGTTTTTGTAAAAACCTCAAACAAAATAATAAAGCCCTCGGTTTCCCGAGGGCTTTATTGTATCATTTTATTAAGAGTGTCTGAATTCCCCGGGACGGGCATAACAGGATGCGTTCCTCCCCAGATCCGGAAAGATGAAGCCGATACACCATATCCGCCTCGGTTCGGTTACAGACCACGAGGCTTATGGTACCGTCTTTATTCTTTGCCGCCAGGGCTTCCATGGTGTTACCCATCCGGCCATCCACCGCGGCGGGAACCATCCAGGAGTCCATCCGGACAGCGAGCCGCTGCGCGCCGGGTTTAATAAACTTGCTGAAATGTCCTATATAATAGAAAGAACTTTGATAATAGGCTCGCCCTTTCTGGGTATCTACGAGGACCGGCGCATCACAGAGATTCCCCACATGGTTAGGCCCGCCTGAAAGATCCAGGGCTATATTCCAGTCAATCCAGGCCTGGAAGCCGTTGTTCAAATCGTTAATGATATTATGGGCATACCTTTCGCCGGTAAACCAGGCTCCAGGCCGGGCGCCACCCTCTACGCAGCCCTCAGAAAATACCAGCAGCTTATCCGGATAGGCTTCTGCAACCCTCTTTACCGCATCATACTGATCCCCTGAATACCAGTGATAGGCAGCACCGGCGATATATGAATCCGCACCGGGGTAGGCATAGCTTTCACTGGCCCGCTCCCAGAGCCGGTCCCGGTTATGATCCCACACGAGGATTTTGATATGCCCATAGCCGGCCTTTTTCAGTTGGGGGCCCAGGTGTTCAACCGCGAATTCCGCTTCTTCAGCGGCGGTCCACAGGCAGGAATCCCATACCTGTGCTGCCTCGGGTTCATTCTGTATCGTAACTGCCCAGACTGGTATGTTACGCTTTGCCAGTTCATCAATATAACGTACAAAATAGGATGCCCACAGTGCATAGTAGTGTTTTAAGAGCTTTCCCCCATGGTTCATATCATTGTTGTCCTTCATCCAGGCGGGAGGACTCCAGGGTGAAAGTAATAAAGACAGGTTACCGCCTGCGGTGCGGACGGCATCGGTTAACAGGGGAAGCTGGTAACGCTCGGGTTTTTCCATGGAAAAACTCGCAAGGCTTTCATCTTTCTGTTCCACACAGGCCCAGTTGCCCAGGGAAAAGTCGCAGCTGTTAAGATGGGTACGGGCAAAGGTATACCCGAGGCCTTCGGCGGCATCA
>JAAYUZ010000128.1 GCA_012517385.1 Treponema sp.
TGCATTCCTCAAGAAGGGCTGGTCCCGCAGCACGGTGAATTGCTCCGTCGACACCCCCGCCGCCCAGGAGGCTCGAAGTGGCCGCATTCACGATAGCATCAACCCTAATCGTGGTAATATCAGCTTTGATTACTTCTATCTTTCGTTTTTGTTTCATTCTCGGCCCTCCAGGCCGGGCCCTTCGCTGGCGGCGGACTTCCTGTCCGCCTTCCGCGCCCCTGGCGCGCGCTCAGGGCCTTCGAATCCAGTGCCTTTCCGGATGTAAAAAAGCCCCTCCTGTCGGAGGGGCTTTTTTTAATTGAGCTGCACTGGATTCGAACCAGTGACCCACGCCTTAAAAGGGCGTTGCTCTACCTACTGAGCTAGCAGCCCGTGCTCGCCTAACCTACACGAAAGTTGCTTTTTGGTCAATAGGTTTTAGCAAATTTTTATTCATGCTAAAATCTGAACAGCAGTCCCAGATCTACCGCATAGGTGGTCTGCACCCCCGGATCAAAACCTAATTCTTTTCCCCGCATAGCAAAATCTAACTGCATCACGTTAAAATCTATTCCGAAGCCCAGTGCAGGGAGGGCATCGGTAATCCCCGCCCTGAGGCTGAGGGCATCGAGAACCAGGACTTCAATTCCAAGACCCACATTCAAGATTGGATTGCGGGGAATTAAGGACCAGAGGTCCAACAAATCCCGATAATCGGCCATAATACTGAGACGAGAGATATACCGGTCCAGGATTTCAAAATGGGGATTAAAAGCCACCCCAATATCAAGACTGGACTTTATAGTGTTATAGGTCCCGGAACCGCTGGCAGCTCCTCCAGAGAAAAAGGAAGTGGTAGAGCTATAGGGTACGACCAGTACCGGTGAATAGGCATCGTGATAAACCACTGAAAAAGATAGGGTCTTGGCATATTGATAGAGCATTCCCAGATCAACACCGACACCTAGGGTGTTCATATATGGTTGGGTATCCAGAGGGTTGCCGTTAAAAAGATCCGTCACCGTAAGGATGGAGGCCTGCAATGGCAATTGGCCCCTTACAAAGCCTTTTCCGAGGAATCCAACATCCAGGATGGAATTATTTTTATTGATAAGCCTGAAGGAATAGCCGCCGGTCATGAGGAATTCTTCCTGGGCCTGTACCTTTATGGTAGCCCCCTGGGTGGCAGCATCCGCCACGGTACGATTAAAGAGCCCAAAGCCAAGACCACGGCCGACCCAGCCAAAGGCCAGGGGCCCTGAAAGGTTAAGCCCTGTAGCAAGGCCTCCAGGCCCGACAATTCCTGAGATATCCAGGGAACCGGATGACCCCAAAAAATTGACTAATGTATCTGCAATATCAAAAACTGGGCCATACACGGACAGGCCCAATTCGGTAATGCTGAACCCCTCCTTCGCTTCTACAAAACCCGCAGGGTTGGTAAAGAGGGCGGTAAAATCATTTACCACTGTCCCATGACGGCCCCCGAGGGCGGCAAGGCGGGCGCTTGGAAAATCGAAGGGCCGTTCGGGGAGTGCATACAAGGCCTGCTGTAATCCCAGGGCAACTAAAAAACTAAGCAGTAATAGACAACCTACTCGCCCTTTCACCGTATACCTCCTGTTATTTTATGGAGTAGTAAGATTTAAACCGGCTAATATATCCGCCAGAGGCCCCGTCCCCCCAGAGGCGGCGTAGCTCGCAGCCGCGGCAGAAGCCAGGGCTACGGCGAGGGCTTCGGTATCGCTTAAGGACCCAGACTGAGGGTCAAAATTAGATATATATGTATCTACCCCGCCAGAAGCCTGGGCTTCGGAAGCAAGAAGTACAATCGCAGCCATGGCCAGGTCTTCGGGGCTTGCCTGGGCAACGAAGGCATTAAAGGCAGCGGTATCAGAAGGGTCAGGCAGAATGGTTGCAAGCAGGTCTGCGGTCGTTCCCAGGTTCGAGAGACCAGAAATGGCATCAGATATAACGGGAATTATATCACCATTATTTTGCATGGTGTCCAACAGGGTCCCCGTATTCTGTAAGACCGCGGTCGCTACCCCGCTGGCATTGGAGGCTGCAGTAAGGGCTGCCGCCTGGAGTACCGCTGCATCCGCAGCAGAAGCGGTAGATACCGCATCGGCAATCGTATCGAGCAAAGCAAGAGACTGGTCAGGGTTATTAGCGGATTGATCGAGGAGATCATCAATATTACTGGTAGTAACAGGAGGAATGAGGGATGCCGGGTCCCTGGCAGCCCAGGGGGCAAGGCTTGTGGTAAAAAACTGCCTGCAGGAGATGGCCGAAATAACAACCATACCTACAAGGATAACATTTCGCAGGGAACCTTTTACAAGCTTATACTTCATTACCAAAGCCCTCCTTCTTAAAAACTGAAAAAAGGCAGGTAGAGGCAAACCGCTCTAAACCACCTTTATTCAGAGAGGTTCTTTTCAAAAGCAACAGCCTTTTAAAAGAACCTCCGCAATGCAGCAATTTTAGAATCGCAAAGCCAATTCCATGGCAAAGCCGCTCGAACTCTGGTCGCCGGCATACCGGCCCAGTTCACGGGTAAAGGCTGCCACATTCAGGTCAATAAAGAGCAGTTTAATCCCCGCCCCTGCGGTAAGATACCCCTGATTTAGGCCTGCCCGGAGGCTGATGAACCTGAGGACCTTGGTATCCATACCAAGATGGAGCAGAGCCCAGGGGGACTTGTTATTCCGGATAAACCCCAGGGGATCCGCGAGTTCCAGATGCACCGTCGGATCGAAAAGCCATGCAAGACCGCCCATATCAACATGATAGCCTATGCCGGCACTGATATTCATGGGTACCAGATAAGTATCGGATGCATCAGGGCCATTGGACGGAAGACTTCCCATCAGAGCTGTATCAAGCCAATCACCCAGCGGATACTGAGACATGGCGTAGCGGGTATTAAATGCGTCCCGAATTGAGAGGCCGAAGAGCAGGTTTTCAAAAATGGTCCCCTGAAGTCCTGCGTCAATGGCCAGGGCTGAACCGCTGTACATATACATATTATTCAGGGGATTGTCGTTCGTCCCGGAGGAAGAGTTGGCCAGCATATCGAGAATGGTGTTTGCAGTCAGAGGACTGTAAAACCTGATAGTGGGACGAAGATCAGCTCCTGCCTTAAGGGTTATCAACTTGGAATCGAGAAGGGTAAGCCCAAGACCAGCGACTAGAGCAACATCGCTCTGCAGGTATCCCTTAACACCCCCGGGGAAGGGGCTGCCGAAGGCGAAAAGGTCCGTAGAGGACATGATCCCAAGCCCTATACCCTTCCCAGCCCAGCCGATTCCAAAACTTCCACCTCCGCCAAAGCCCCCCTTACTGGCATAGGCGAGATAATCGGACATACCGGTTGGATCATTAAAGGTAGTAGAGGGGCCCGTATAATCCGAGGGGGCTTCCATGGCACCTGCGGAAATGAGGAGATCCCGGGGATTGCCATATACCCAGGGGTTCAGCATGAGGGTGAGGCTCCCTTTGCGGGAGGCAAAGGCGGCGGGGTTCGTATAGAGGGCTTCGTATCCCCGTGCAACGGCGGTAAAGGAGCCCCCCTGGGCCAGGATCGTGGCACTCCGGGGAGAAAAAGCGGACATATACACATCTTCTGCGAAGGCTGAACCAAGGGTTACAACCAGCAGGGCAGCAATAATAAGGGTATTCTTTTTCATCCTAGTTTCCTCCAAGGAGTGCAGTCAAAGAACCGATACCGGTAGCTTCATATAGGTTCTGGCGAGCATTTGTAGGATTCAGAATACTGTCAAAGACAGCTTGCAGGTTTGCTGCTCCATTAGAATTAGTTATACCAGTACTAAACAAACTATTAATTGCATCAGCGGCTTCAGTATCTGTAAGGGTTCCCGCCAGGGCAGGTCCGATTAACTTATCATATAAAGCAGCCGCCTTATCTTCGCCGTCCTGCACCGCATCGACAATCCCGGTCAGGATAAAGGCCACGAGCGCAGCCTGGCCGTCTCCTGCATCGAGGCTGGCGGAACCGCCATCAACTAGGGCGGATCCCAGGGCATCATAGGCAACGGCGATCCGGCCCATATCATGTACCAGACTGATAAAACTAGCCCGGTCGGGGGCTATGGTGCTAAGCAGGGCTACTGCCAGTTCATCGGCTGAAAAACTGGTATTATTAGGATCGCTGGTAAGGGATAGTATGGCGCTTACCACCTGGTCCACCACGGGGCCCGCCGTATCGGAGGTAGCGAGGATCAGATCCGCCGCAAGGGAAGCAGCCTCGGCCCTGGTGTCGGCGTCATAGATATTTCCGCTGTTAAAAATATCCTGCAAATTATTAAAAATAGTATCTACCGCTTCAGGGTCATCCTTAAGTTTCGCCACAAAGGTATCCCCAAAGGTACCGGTTTCACCGCCCTTTTCAGCATGGAGCTTATCAATCAAACTGGTACCGGTAGCGGACTTGAGGGCAGCCACATCGGGACCATCAATACCGGCGAAAAGATTCTTCCCGCTGTACAGGAGATCGCAGGAACCGAGCCCTATTAGAAGTACAAGCCCTCCTACTAAAAAAAATGCGTTACGAAAAGCTTGCTTCATTAAAAAACCTCCAGAATATTCATCAATATAATTATAGCACAAAACAGGCTGTATAAAATACAAGCTCTGTAATAATTTTTAGGCTCTTTTATATGAGGCTTTTGCAAAAACCTCATATAATCCGGGCAAGCACATCTATTTTATCCTCATCGTCAGGGCTGCCAGAATCGGATGGTGAAATTAGCTGACAAGTAATAGCGGTTCTGCCCTGGGGGACCTGAGCCGCGTTGTCCGATAAGATCTGGGCTTTAAGATAATTTTCTGTTACCGCCAGCGGGTATTCCCCGGACCGGTATTGCTCGACCACTGCAGAAACGGTCTTACCGATCCACCGCTGCACATAGGCTCTTTTTCCCGCCTCTGCAAGCCTGAGGAGCCGATCGAGGCGCTGGCCGGAAAGGGTTTCACTCACCCGGTTCTGCATCGAGTAGGCCTCAGTTCCCGGCCGGGGCGAATAGGGAAATGCGTGGATCCAGGCAAAATCCAGCCTTTTGCAGAGCTCATAGGTGGCTTCAAAATCTTCATCGGTTTCGCCAGGGAAGCCCGTAATGATGTCACAGGCGATAAAGGGGTCACCCTTTGCCATCCTGAGACGGTCCACCGCCTCTATAACCCTGGCAGCATTATAACGGCGCCGCATCCGCTGCAGAACCTCGTCGCTGCCGGATTGTACCGAAAGATGAATATGGGGCCGTATCCGGGGGTGGGCAAAAACCGCCGAGAACCGTTCATCAACCCCCTCTGGCTCGGTACTGGATATGCGAAGGGCTATGGTGTTTGTGCCCCCCAGAAGGTACTCCAGAAGGGCGGTAAAATCCATGTCATGATCTTTATATTGATTTAAATTTACCCCCGTTAATACGGCTTCGGCAAATCCATGGGCTTCCAGTTGCTGCAGCCGTTCCAGAACGAGCGGTGCAGACAAACTTTCACTGCGGCCCCGGGCAAGCCGAACCCGGCAGAAGGCACATACATTGTTGCATCCATCCTGAATTTTAAGAAAAGCCCGGCTGTGAAAAGAATAGTCCTGTACATTAAAGCGGAAGGGGTCCTTGTGGGTAGGCTTTTGATCATCCGATGCAAAGAGTCGGTCCGACATCCAGCGGTGCATCAGGTGAATAAGATCCACAGAAGTGCAACCATGGTCCATAAGGTATGGGGGCAGATCTAAAAGGACCGACTTAAGATCCCCGGCAACCACAAAGATGCGGCCATCCTCAGAAAGGGTTTCCAGGGCTTTGCCTTCCAGCTGGGCATAACAGCCCGTGGCGATAAGACAGGATGCAGGATTATCCCGAAGAGTTTTTCGGATCATCCTGCGGGCCTTCTGTTCTGCCTTGCTGGTTACCGTACAGGTGTTAATGACAAAAAGGTCCGCCGCATTGCCCCATGCTACTAACGCAAAGCCTTCTTTCTTAAAAGCCTCCGCAATGGATTCAGTTTCGAGCTGATTCAGCTTACAGCCCAGGGTATGAAAGGAAACGCTCAGCATAGCTTACCGGCCAGCAA
>JAAYUZ010000129.1 GCA_012517385.1 Treponema sp.
AGTCTTGAGGCTGGAATGTATTACAGCCATGGGAGAAACCAGTTCTGGCCTTTGCTGGCCCTATGTACTGGACAGTCAATGCCGGTGAGCCGGGACGAAAAGGTAAGGCTCCTTACAGAGAACGGCATCGCCCTTTGGGACATGGTTGCTTCCTGCGAACGGAAGGGCAGTCTGGATCAGAATATTCTTGAACCTGAACTGAATGATATTGGGGGACTCCTCCACTCCTGCCCCACTATCAAGCGGATTCTCTTGAACGGAAGCCTCGCAGCGGACCTCCTGTACCGCACGGTACTGCACTACAGGGGGGACCTCCCCGCCATAGGATCGGTCTATATGTGGGAAAAACCGGAGGGCCTTCCCATTGGGATATACAGGCTCCCTTCCACAAGCCCGGTCCCGACAGGGCAATTCAGACGACTTGAGGATAAGCTCCCCCTCTGGGAAACAGCACTTAAGGTTAACCGAGGCTTTTGAGGGGGTAGCCCGCAATGAAGGGACCCGATCCGGGAAAAGTGACGGCGGGTCTCCGCGGAAGGAGCGGAGACCCGCTTTTTCGTAGTGGTTTTACGGGGACCGTAGTGCGGGCGAGGGGGAGACTTCCCCCTTTGGATATACTGATTACTCCTTTATGCCGAACTTCTGAGCAAGCTGGTCGTAGTAGTTCAGCACCGAGCGGACCCAGGCCCGTTTCTGGGGATAGGGATGGTAATAGAAGGACCGTTTAAATCCATAGGCGATGATGTTTTTCAGGTCGTGGGGGCTGATGGGGAAATTGTCCAGGGCAAGGCGGTATTCTTTGCAGATACTGGTGTTGGAGACGAGCCGGTTATCGGTGCAGAGGGTAACCGAGAGTTTCTGTTCAAGCATACGGCGGAAGGAGTGATCCGCCAGGGTTTTCAGGTCCGGGGTGGTCTGCATATTGCTGGTGAGACAGACTTCGACGGTGATGCGTCGGTTGGCGATGTAGTTGACCAGTTCGGTCACATAGGTTTCCGGGTCCTGTTCATGGGAGCTGTGGATAAGGTTTGTATCAAAGAGGTGGAGCCCATGACCGATCCGGTCCGCCTGCAGTTTTGTAACCGCCTGAAAGATGCTTTCGGGACCAAAGGCTTCGCCCGCGTGGACCGTTTTATGGAGAAAGCCCTTTTCGACCAGTTCATAGCTTGCCTGATGGTCGCTGGCGGGGTATCCGTACTCAGCGCCGGCGAGATCAAAACCGACAATCTGGATTGATGTATGGGCGCGGAGCTGGACCACCGCCTTGGCAAGTTCGAGGCTGGCCCCGCTGATGATTTCGGTGGGGGAAGAGAACTCGTGCATCCGGCTGTAATCCCGGTAGTAGGGGGAAAAGTCAGCCGTAAAAAATCGCATGGCACAGGCAATGATACCGTAATCGTATTCGGGCTCATCCCTGGGCTTCTGGCGGTTCAGCTCATCCCGGGCATCCCGGAGGCCCTGGTCTACCGCTTCCATAACCTGTTGGAAGCTGAGCTGTTCCGACATGAGGAGCTGGGGCGCAAAACGCACTTCTATATACCGGACCCCTTCAGCGGCGTTGTCCATAAATAGTTCATAGGCGACCCGGTACAGGGCATCCCGGCTGCGGAGGACCGCAGTAGTATCGGCAAAACCGGCCGGGTATTCTTCCAGGTTTCGGTAGGAATCCTTAAAGATGAGTTTCCGAAGGCCCGCCTCATCCGTAGCTGGCAGTGAGATGCCGGCCCTGGCAGCCAGATCGATGAGGGTGCTGATCCTGAGGCTGCCATCCAGGTGAACATGCAGGTCTGTTTTGGGAATAGCTTGTATAAATTCATCGGTAAAGTGTTGCATACTACGCTCCTGAATGGTGCTCAGCTTCATTATAATAGACTTTCATCCATTTTTGCGATACAAAGATTATATATGTGGCAGTTTTTGAAAAATCTTCCGTTTATTCGCCTGTTTCGAAAACCAGAGATTGATACCGAAGAACTCAAGGAAGAACGATGGGTAGCAGATTTTTCTAAACCCCACAGAGCCCGTTTTGTGGAAGAACAGGGACCTACCTATGGGTGTACCCTGGGCAAGCATGGCCTGACACTGATATTGAACAAGGGGTACCAGCTTGCATGGGTAGAAGACCCAATATATCGATATGCAGACCTGGTACTGGAAGCCAGGGTGGAGCTTTCTGCCCGGGGGACCTACGGAGCAGTGGGATTTCAGATTCGCCGGGCTGACGACACAAGCTATTATTCTTTTTTACTTTCTAACAAGGGCTATTTCAGATTTGATGTGCTCTTTAATGGCACCACCATGCCCCTCATCGGCTGGACCGAGGTTTCTGATTTTAAGGGCGCAGATGATGCAAACGACCAAGGGAAGGGCGGTAACTCGGTGAGAATCATTGCGCTGGGGGACAAATTTACCTTTATCATTAATGATAAGTGGGCTGGCGAAGTTGTCGATGATACCATTCCTGCGGGGAAGCTTGCCTTTGCTGTCGTTTCCTATGAAACTGGCGGCGTGAACATCACCGGGCGGCTGAACTCCCTCACCGTAGACTCCCGGCTTATCGAAGTAGAGGCGGTCCATCTGCGATGGAACCGGTTCATCAAGGTGGATGAAGCAGCCCGGTTCCGTTTAGCCGAGACATTCCTCGCAATGAACCAGCCCCTTTCGGCCCTCGTTCAAATTAAACGGATCTGGAAAACCGCTGGAAATCCTCGCAATCAGAAGGAACTGCTCTTTGCGGCCCGCTGTGCGATGCAGTTATCCCTTTACGATGAGGCGGAAGAATATCTGGACCGCTGCATTGAGGCGGATCTTGAATCGGAAGAAAGCCGGAATGCCCTGGCAGAAAAGGCCAAGCTCCTCTATCTGCAAAGCCGCTATGCGGATCTTGAAGAACATGTTAAGGGAGCCCTGGAGTTCTTTAGCCAGGATCCCCTGCTGCATACCCTGCTGGGACATGCCTACATGAACCTGGGGCGGCCTGACCTGGCGGCAGAGGCCTACGATGCAGCCCTGGAACTGGATAGAGAAAACGCCCTTATTGCCCAGAATGCCGGTTCCGCTTACGAAAAACTCGGCGATGGGACTACCGCCCTGGAGCGGTACCTTACAGCAGGACGCCTTTTTTTAAGCTCAGAAAATTATAACGACCTCGCACTGGTTATTCCCCGGATTCTGGAACTGGGCAGCACGGATAGGCGCGCCCATGGTCTGGCGGGGAAATACTATTTTGCCATAGAAGACTTTCATCGGGCAGAACAGGAATTGGCCCTGGCAGATAAGGAAACCCCTGAGGGGATACCATCCTCCACAGCCTCCGACCCAAATCACGACACGGCAGCCCCCGCGGCCCCTGCGGCGCAAAACACCCCGGCAGAGCCGGACCCCGCAGTGCGCGCCGGTCACCCCGAGCCGGACCCCGCAGTGCCCAAAGGCCAATCCAGTGCAGCCCCCGCGGCCCCTGCGGCGCAAAACACCCTGCCAGAGCCGGACCCCGCGGTGCGCGCCGGTCAACCCGAGCCGGACCCCGCAGTGCGCGCCGGTCAACCCGAGCTGGACCCCGCGGTGCCCAAAGGCCAATCCAGTGCAGCCCCCGCGGCCCCTGCGGCGCAAAACACCCTGCCAGAGCCGGACCCCGCAGTGCCCGCCGCTCAACCCGAGCTGGACCCCGCAGTGCCCTACCTGCGGGCTCTCCTTCTGATTCGAAAAGACAAGCGAAAGGCAGCCCTTGCTTTGCTTAAACGGGCGGTTGAACTTGCTCCCGATTCAGCCATTTTTCATTTCCGGCTTGCGGAAAATCTCTTTATCCTGCATCAGAAACCGGATGAACAGGAACTCTGGGAACACATAAAGAAGGCCTTAGAACTTGAACCAGAGTATGGCTGGACGCTTAACCTGGCAGCCCAGGTGGAATTAAAGGCTGGCCGTATTGAAAGCGCAGAGCAATATCTTGAGAAGGCAGCGAGCATTCTGCCTCACGAAGCGGCAGTTCGGATGAACAAGGCAGAACTGTCCTATCTAAAAGGAGCGATAGACACAGCCCTGGACTTGCTTATAGGAGAAGGAATCGAAGATCCAGAGGGCCTCCTGGCACATGAGGCTGGTACTCTTTTATACAGGGCGGGCAGAACCGAAGAAGCACTACCCTATTTTGATAAGGCCCTTAAAAAAAGTCCCGAAAGGCTCGATTTTCTCCTTGATCAGGCAAACTGCCTTATTGACCTGGGGATGTATGGCGAAGCGGATACCCTTCTCGGAACGGCCTACAACCGGGATGATAATGAGGCGGTCCTCGAATTAATCGGATATATTGCCTTTAAGAAGGGAGAGTTCCCCCGGGCAGAAGGCGCATACCGGCTTGCTTTAGAAAATAGTCCCGATAATCCCGATATTTTATCCGCCCTTGCCTGGGTTTATATTACAATGGCCCGCTGGACCAGTGCGCAGGAATGTATCAATAGGCTGGAAAACCTGGTTCCGTCCGATTCTGCGGACTATCAGGGGGTGCAGGAATTAAAGGAACGGATTCTGCTGGGTACAACCCGTTTAGTAATTTGTGCAACCTGCGATCGAAACTGGAGGGTTCCTCTGGATCCCCCAGCAGCGCCACCTTTGCGGCTTGTGGCTGAACCGCCGGATGAGCTGCCTGCGGGCACCTGCATCCGTTGCGGTAAAACCTACTGCATTGGCTGCGCGAAAAAATCCTTAGATCCAAGCGGGCGCTTTATCTGCCCCACCTGCGGTGAACGGCTCAAACTTTACGATGAGGGCTTAAAAAAGATTCTGGCCGACTGGGCCGCAGGTATTAACTCATAAGGTATATTGCAGGGGCTTGTGAATCGCACTCCTTTACCCCAGGGGCATCGGATTAGCTTACTGTTAAGACAGGGGCTATTCAGGCCCTCCATTGCGAAAGTTTCATAAAAATGATATTCTTCCCCTTATGCAAGTTGATATTAATCCCCGTGGTAATGGAGCATGTCCACTCTGCAAGCAGAACGGACAGTGCCGGTTTCAGACGACTCTGATATCATCCATGGAAGCCTTTGAAGATAAAAATATGCCCATGGAGTTAGTGATATACTCTTGTCCTTATTTTAAGGAGAAAAACTAAGGTGAACGAACGATTATCGTCCCTGTTAAACAGATTTGAAATACTCGATAAGGAAGTGCAGGATCCCAATTTAAGCAAGGATCAAAAACGATACCGGGAAGTAATGCGTGAGCATGCTCAACTTTCCGAAGTTGTAACCGCATACCGAGAATGTGAAGCCCTGGAAGCCAGTCTTGCGGAGACTCAGAGTCTCATACAGAACGAAAAAGATCCTGAAATGAAGGAACTGGCAAAAGAGGAACTGAAAGAACTGGAGGTAAAACTTCAGGAAGCCCAGGACCGTCTTAAATTCCTGCTCATTCCCAAGGACCCCCTGGATGAAAAGAACATCATCATGGAAATCCGCGGCGGTGCCGGTGGAGATGAAGCAGCCCTATTTGCAGCGGATCTGTTCCGAATGTATTCCCGTTATGCAGAAAATAAGGGCTGGAAAATCGAAGTCATGAGCATGAACGAGACCGAGCTCGGCGGCTTAAAAGAAATTATTTTCTCCATAGCCGGTAAAAATGTTTACGAAAATTTACGGTATGAATCTGGGGTGCACCGGGTTCAGCGGGTACCCGCAACAGAAGCCTCAGGCCGTATCCACACATCCACTGTAACCGTGGCGGTACTTCCAGAAGCGGAAGAAACCGAAATTGAAATAAAGCAGGAAGATCTCAGGATTGATGTGATGAGGGCCGGCGGCCCCGGCGGCCAGTGCGTTAATACCACCGACTCTGCTGTCCGTATTACCCATATTCCAAGCGGTATTGTGGTCCATTGCCAGGATGAAAAAAGCCAGATTAAAAACAAAGCCAAGGCTATGCGGATTCTTCGAGCCCGTCTCTACGAAATGGAAGAACAGAAAGCCCAGGCAGAACGGGCAGAGGCTCGGAAAAACCAGGTTGGGACCGGAGACAGATCTGAACGGATCCGGACCTACAATTTCCCGCAAAACCGGCTGACTGATCACCGGATTAACCTGACCCTGTACAAACTGGATCTCATCATGCAGGGGGATGTGCAGGAACTCTTTGATGCACTGAAACTGTCAGCCCGGGAAGAACTGCTTAAGGCCACCGCATCATGACCATCGGGGCTTTACGGGCTGCGGGGGTACAGCTACTCCGCCAGCACGGTGTAGAAAGCCCCGAACTGGATGCAAGTCTTTTGCTCGCCCATCTGCTGCAAAAGGATCGTACCTGGCTAGTGTTAAACCAGGATCAGATCGTAGAAAGCAGCGTAGAGAAGCAGTATCTCTCTCTGATTTCACAAAGAACCGCAGGACTCAGTGTTGCCTATATCACCGGATTTAAAGAATTTATGGGGCTTGAGTTTTCCGTAAATTCTGCAGTGCTCGTTCCCAGACCAGATACGGAAATATTAGTTGAAAAAGCCCTAGAATGGCTCAATAATAAAGCCAGTTACCCCTCTGGTCCGCCTAAAGTGCTCGACCTCTGTACCGGTTCAGGATGTATAGGTATTTCGCTGGCTTATTATCACCCTGAACTGGATCTCACCCTTTCAGACATATCAAAAGAAGCCCTTGCGGTGAGTAAAAATAACGCAGAACGCCTGTTCGGTGCAAAAAGGGCTGCCTCAGTACGACTTGTGCATTCAGATTTATTAGATTTTTTTCTACATCAGCATGAACAGTTTGACCTTATTGTTTCAAATCCGCCTTATATTCCACGCCGAATCATTCCCGACCTTCCCAGAGAAGTTCGCCAGGAACCACTGTTAGCCCTGGATGGGGGCGAAGATGGGCTTGACCTTATTCGAAGACTCATAAACGGAGCCCAAGCCCTCCTGAAGGATAAGGGAGCAATATTTATTGAATCCGATTCAGAACAGATACTTTCTATTCAGGAACTCTTGAAAAACAATGGATTTCATGCCATAGAGTCCTATCCGGATTTATCCGGATCCCTGCGTTGTACCAGGGGGAGTAAACTAAGCACATGAATAGCCGGATAGAAGAATTTATCAACAATATACAAATCTACGACTCAACAGACCAGGCAAAAATCCGTTCTGCCCTGGAATGGGCTAAAAGCCTGCACCAGGACCAGAAACGAGCTTCCGGTGAACCCTATTTTATACATCCATTGGGGGTTGCATCTATTCTGGTGGACCTTAAATTGGATGCAGATACCATCGTGGCCACCCTGCTTCATGATGTGCTGGAAGATACGGCCACAACACCAGAATCCATAGAGGAACGATTCGGAAAGGATGTCCGCAAATTGGTTGAAGGGGTAACCAAGATTGCGGATATACACGCAAAGAATAAGACCATCCAGGAAGCGGAAAACATCAGAAAAATGCTCTTTGCAATGGTCCAGGATATCAGAGTTATATTGATTAAATTGGCTGACAAACTGCATAACATGCGGACCCTGGAATATTTACCACCAGATAGGAGAAAAGCGAACGCCCAGGACTGTCTCGATATTTATGCGCCCCTCGCTGATCGGCTGGGTATTTCATGGATCAAGGATGAACTTGAGGACCTGTCACTAAAACATCTCAACAGGGATGTGTATGACCAAATAAAGGGGATCGTAGCATTAAAAAAGAAGGATCGTGAGAATTTTTTGCAAAGAATTCAGGAGGCAATTCTTTCAGAAACGAAAAATCTTGGTATTGATGTGGTAGTAAATGCCCGGGCAAAACACTTCTATTCTATTTATCAGAAGATGAGGAAACGCAATAAGGGACCGGAAGAACTCTACGATTTATTCGGGATAAGAATACTGTGTGATACCGTTGATGACTGTTATACCATGCTGGGTACAGTTCATCATCTCTGGAAACCTATCGAAGGCCGCTTTAAGGATTACATTGCCATGCCAAAAGCAAACGGCTACCAGAGTCTTCATACCACAGTTATGAGTTTTGATGGGAAATTATTGGAAATCCAAATAAGAACCAAAGAAATGCACCAAATTGCTGAATTCGGTGTTGCCAGCCATTGGTTATATAAGAAGGGAACCACCAGTGAAATTATAAAACCTGAGGATCTGTCTATCGTTAACAGGCTTAAAAACTGGAACAGCCTGGATATGTCTACTTTCCTGGATGATATCAAACAGGAATTGCTTAAAGACTCTATTTTTGTTTTTACACCTCAAGGAAAGGTTATTGAACTGCCAGCAGGGTCAACCCCCATCGACTTTGCCTACCATATTCACTCAGCCATTGGGGATCACTGTGCAGGAGCAAAAGCCGATGGAAACATTATTCCCCTTACTGCGGAATTAAAAAACACCCAGGTCGTAGAAATCCTTACCACCCAGAACGCCCATCCACATGTAAACTGGCTTAGGGCGGTTAAAACCGCAAAGGCTCGCAGTAAAATTAGAGCATGGCTCCAACAGAATGATGAAACCCTCATCATAGAAAAAAATATTGTTGCAAGGAAAAAGGGTCCTACGCCCCCTGTGAGTTCCCCTACTCCCCCCAGCCAGACAGCACAGACAGGACCTGCAACAGGTCAAAAATTTGAAAACGCCATCCAGACTGTTATCCAAAATCAAAATCTCCCTAAAGGTATTTTACAAGTAAGGGTTGAAGATGAACGTAATATGATGATCCGCTTTGCCCAATGCTGTAAACCCGTAACCGGAGACCCGATCATTGGGTATGTCTCCCGAGGCAGAGGAATCATAGTTCATCGCAGTACCTGTAAAAACATCCACTTCATACCTGACTTTGAAGAACGAAAAATCGAAGTTGAATGGGAAAAAACCAATTCTCAACTTATCAAACGCTTTAAAATAGAAGCACGAAAAGCAAATGATCTCTTTTCTGCAATAGAAGGGGCGGTACGAAAACATCAGGGACATTTATTGGAAGGAAGAATTGAGGAAACAAGTCAGGAACATTTTACCGGATTTTTTACCCTGCAAATAGAACGCCGAGAGGACTTAAAACAGGTTATTAAAAGCCTTAAAAGTGTCCCCTCGGTGCTCCATATACAGATTATTTCTTAGCTTTCTCTAATATCCACAATCCTTTCGACAAGGGGTGTCACAGCTTGTACCAGGCTGGTTTTATCTACAGATTCAACTTTAAGCGTACAATATGAATTAGTAGGATCTTCACCTTCAAAGGTGGCCAGAGAAATAATATTTCCACCAATTTTAGCAATCGCTCCAGCCACATCTGCCAGCTCACCCTTCCGCTCTGGCAATAAAACGGTTAAGCGCACACCCTTGTGCCGGGCTCCAAATAGTTCGATAAAGAGCTTAAAAAGATCCGATTCGGTAATAATCCCTACCAGAATATTATTACGCATTACAGGAAGACCTGAAATGTTGTTGTCCGCCATGATACGAGCAGCTTCTTCGATTGGAAGATCCTCTGTAACGGTGATAACATTTTTTGTCATCACAGCTTCAACCTTTAGTTTCGATAGCAGATAGTGCAGCTCATACATATCCAGAGAGGTCGCAGGTGAAGGGGATGCATGGATAAGGTCTAAACTGGTCACGATTCCAACCAGTTTCCCCTGTTTATCTAAAACAGGAAGTCTTCTTATTTTTTCTCGACGCATGATCGCCTGAGCTTCAGGGACAGATATATCCGGTGTTACAGTTACCGGATTTTTCGTCATTCGTTGTCCAACATTCATGATAAACCTCCTGATACTATTATAATCCTAAATACGCTTTTCGCACCTCTTCATTAGATAAAAGATTTTCAGCAGTATCGGACATCTTTATTTTACCATTCTGCAGAACATAGCCTTTATTCGCAATCTTTAAAGCCATATTGGCATTCTGTTCCACAAGAAAAATGGTAGTCTTTCGTTCCTGATTTATTTTTTTTATAATTTCAAAGATATGTTGGACAATGAGGGGGGCCAAACCTAAGGAAGGCTCATCGAGTAACAAAATCCTGGGTCTTGCCATGAGCGCCCGAGAAATTGCAAGCATCTGTTGTTCACCACCGCTTAAGGTTCCACCAGCCTGGCTTCTCCGTTCTGCCAAGCGCGGAAATAATTCAAATACCTCTTCCATATCCTGTTTTATTTTTTCTTTATCGGTGCGAAGAAATGCCCCCATATCCAGATTTTCTGCAACGGTGAGCTGGGGAAATATACGTCTTCCTTCGGGAACCTGGGACACCCCCATTTCAACAATCTTATGGGGACTCATTTTAGTTATATTTTTTCCATCAAGATATATTTCACCGGAACGTACAGGGGTAATACCGCAGATACTCATTAACGTAGTAGTTTTCCCTGCACCATTTGCACCGATTAACGTGACAATTTCACCCTCTTCTACTGAGATTGATATATCATGTAAGGCCTGAATATTACCATAAAAGGTACTGATATTCTTTATTTCCATTACCGCCATATTATTCTCCTAAATAGGCCTTAATCACTTCCGGATTACTCTTAATCTCTTGTGGGGTCCCTTCAGCAATTAAGCGACCATAATCGAGCACATATATTCTTTCTGAAACATTCATAACCAGGCTCATATCATGCTCAATGAGCAAGATGGTTACCTTTTCTTGATCTCGAATAATATTGATAGTCTCTTCAAGTTCCTTAGTTTCCTGAGGATTCATACCAGCCACAGGTTCATCGAGTAAAAGCAAAAATGGATTAGTGGCAAGGGCTCGTGCAATTTCAAGTCTACGTTGAGCTCCATACGGCAGATTACATGCCATTTCATTTACATACATGTGTAAATTAAGATTTTTAAGGATATCATAGCTTTCTTCAATAACCCGTTGCTCTTCTTCTTTGGTATGAGGATCTCGAATTATTGCATTAAAAATTCCAGCTTTAAGACTATTATGACGGCCGATCATAACATTCTCAAGAACACTCATGTTACTAAAAAGACGAATGTTCTGAAAAGTTCTAGCCAAACCCAGATGGTTAATAACATTAGGCTTTAGACCCTGTATTTTATATAAAGCCTCGCCTGATGTAACCCCATTTCGTGAGATCGATATTGTTCCCTCAGTCGGTGCATAGACACCGGTTATACAATTAAATATGGTTGTTTTTCCAGCGCCGTTGGGACCGATGAGAGCTGCAATTTCACCCTTCTTTATATACATGGAAACAGAATCAATGGCCCGTAAACCGCCAAACACCATCGAAAGATCTTCTATTACCAGAATTGCATTTCCATCAATGTTCATTTACCAGCTCCCGCAGATGCATTCGAATTCATCTTTTCCTCAAAGGTATACTGTTTTCTGTGCCTAGGTAATAAACCGTCTGATTTAAAGATGATCACTAAAATCATCGCGACTCCGTATATCAACATGCGATATTGCGCCAAGGGACGGAAGTATTCTGGTAATAATTTTAATAACAATGCTCCACCGATGGCTCCAGGAATAGATCCCGTACCGCCAATGACTATGGCCATTAAAATCATGATCGATTCCCAAAGGGTAAAACTATCCGGGTTGATATAGGTAGTTTGCGCAGCGAGGACGACACCCGCAATTCCAGCAAAAAAGGCACCTAATGCGAAGGTTATTAGTTTATTCTTTACTAAATCTATACCCATTGCCTGGCATGCAATTTCATCTTCGCGCATAGCCTCAAGAGCTCGGCCAACCCGCGAATCTTCTATTCTGCGCACAACAAATATGGTCAACAGAACAAGCACAACTACAATATAGTATATATAGACCGCAGCCTGTTTTGGGGCGAGCTTCATACCAAAAAACCATGGCCGAGGAATTAAGCTTATCCCTGTAGCACCGCCAGTTATCTGTCCTGAATTTTGCAGTACCATGCGAACAATTTCTCCGAATGCCAGAGTAATAATCGCAAGATAGTCACCACGCAATCGCAAGACAGGAAAACTGAGCAACACACCAAATATCGTAGAAATAATGCCCGCCAGCGGCAGAGAAATCCAGAATAGCCAGCCCGTATCAATACCAGCACTTATAAAATTCGGCCCTATATATTTCCATAAGAGTCCATAGGTATAGGATCCTACAGCAAAGAAGGCTGCATACCCCAGGTTTAATAGCCCACCTAAACCAACAACAATATTGAGGCCAAGGGCAAGAATGACATAGATAAAGGCTGTAATCATAACATTGGTATGATACATGCCAAATAAAAACGGGAAGGATACTACAAAGGCAACTAATAATGATAAGGTGACATACTTTATTGATTGATTTTTAAAATAAGTTTGTACATTTTTTTTAAACTTATAATAAAGCGTATCACTGGCTATCTTATCCTGTCTATGTTCATTCCAGACCAGGGCTCGTTTCCATAAATATGATAGAATAAAAGAACTTACAAATATAAAGGGAACAAATTGCCAGCGGAATGTTACAAGGGCTTTACCACCGACAACATTTACTTTCATTATCATAAGCGGGAATAACAGCACTGAAAACCAGACCGCATTCCCCAATGCTTTAAATAACTCTGATAGTACAATACGTGTTTTCATGCTCTACACCTTCTGTTTCTGGTTTTTACCAAGGATTCCATCGGGTTTTAAAACTAAGATAAGGATGAGAATAATAAAGGCAAATGCATCTTCATAATCACTGGATATATAGCCAGTCCCTAAACTCTCAGTCCATCCAAGAATAAAACTGCCGAGCACTGCACCAGGGATGCTACCTATCCCGCCCAGGACTGCAGCAACAAAAGCCTTGATTCCAGCAACAAACCCTATATAGTAGTTTATTTGTCCCATATAGGAACAAATAAGCACACCACCAACTGCAGCCAAGGCAGAACCAATAATAAAGGATATTGAAATAACCTGGTTGATATTAACACCGACTAACTGCGCCATATCTTTATCCTGCGCAGTAGCCCGCATAGCCTTACCAATCCTGGTAAATTTTATTAGAGCTGTTAAAAACACCATAATAGCGGCAGTAACAATAAGAATGATGAACTGTGTAGAGTTTATATATTGCCTGAAGGGCTGTAAGAATACAAATTCAGGAAGGTAAGATGGGTAGGACAGATATTTCTCCGTTTGGGCTAATAGAACAAAATTTTGCAATATCATAGAAATACCAATCGCACTGATAAGCGCTGAGAGTCTTGGCTTATTTCTTAATGGTCTATACGCAATCCGTTCAATAGTAAAACCAAAGGCTGCAGAAAAAAGAACAGCCAGGATCACCGATAATAGTAAAACCATCCATACAGGCATCCCCATGGTATAAAAGAACCCACCAAAAATAAGGGCTGTAAAACCACCAATCATGTATACTTCACCATGGGCAAAATTGATTAACTGGATTATACCGTATACCATGGTATAACCAAGGGCGATAAGTGCATATATTGAACCCTTCGCTGTGCCACTTAAAAAAAGCTTAAGAAAATAATCCATACTGTGATCCTTCAGAAGGCTTTTCAAAAAATGAGCCGTTCCAGCCTATAAGCCGGAACGGCTTTTAAAACATCTACAAAACAAACTATTTAAGTTCTACATATTTTCCGTTCTGAACCTGGAATACAGAGAAACCAAAACCGATCACATCACCCTTTTGATCAAAGCTAATTTTACCAAGGGGAGTATCAACATATTCGGAGCGCAGAGCGGCTGTAACCTTGTCATAATCGGTAGATCCTGCTTTGGCTATGGCGTTAGTTACAGCAAGGGTAGCTGCATAGGCATTCAAGAAGAAGGCTCCAGGTTCTTCACCAAACTTCTTTTTATGATCTTCAACTGCCATAATAGCCAAAGGATTGCTTGAGGTATCCATAGGACCCGTTGCATAAACCCCTTCGGCATATTTACCTGCAACTTCGATAAAGGTATTATCCTTTACACCGTCATCAGAAATAAATGGAATATTCATTCCCTTGTCTTTCATCTGCTGAACAAGCTTAGAAGCCTCGGGATGATAGCCTCCCCATACAACCCCATCAACCTTTGCGTTGCCAATCTTATTGACAACAGCAGAATAGTCTGGAGCGCCAGGATTAACACCTTCAAACAGTGCAACAGTAACACCCTGTTCTTCGGCAAACTGTTTTACCAGCTCTGCAAAACCCTTACCATAATCGCCCTTGTCATGAAGCACAGCGATTGTTTTAAGTTTTAATGTCTGAGCGAGGAATGTGGCAGCCAGTTTTGCCTGGGCATCATCCGGAGCTATGGTGCGGAAGAAGTTGGGATATTCGCCACTCTGGGTGAGCGGAGGATTCGTTGCTGAGGGAGAAATGGTAACTATCTTAGAATCTTTATAAATACCCAAAGCAGATTTCGTAGCACCAGAACAAATATGTCCAATTACCGCTACAACATTACTACTAACAAGTTTCGAAGCAGCATTGGTTGCAAGTTCGGGCTTGCATTGATCATCCTCAATTACAAGTTCGATTTTTCGGCCATTAATACCACCCTTTGCATTTATCGCTTCTGCTACAAGCTTTGCAGCATTAACAGAAGGTAAACCATAGGATGCCAAGTCGCCAGAGTGTGCGCCAGCAACACCGATTTTAATTGCACTGGTATCCTTTTTTTGACAGCCAGTCACAACCAGAGCAATACACACAGACATTACAGCGAGAATGATAACATTACGTTTCATGCCATTAGTCCTCCTAATAATGGTATACTCAATTTTTATACCATTTGTCTAGGTCTTTTGCATATTTTCTGTATATTTATTAAATATCTTTATTTTAACTGCATTGATATCATTATTTTTAAATATTAAGACATAAAAAAACCCTGATCTTTTTACAGATCAGGGTTCGAATAGGTTAAATTATTAAAACTTATACAGCCTTACCATGTTTAAGTGCCGCTTTACAGGTCTTGCAAATTTTAACTTTTGCACCATTAACTTCCTGTTCATACAGCACTTTGACATTACTGCGCTTGCAAACAGGGCATACACCCCGCCCATGTGCAGGTAATTCTCTAATTCCTTTACCTCTGTGAGCTTTGGACATACGGGCTTCCTCCCTTACTTTGCTTCAGCTTTCTCTGCTTTAGGTTTAACAGCCTTTTTAGAGTCTTTTTTAGGCTCTTCCTTTTTGGCCTTTTTTTCTGACTTTTCTTCCTTCTCTGGGAGTTTATAGTCTACCAATTCAAGGATAACCATCTCTGCTGCATCACCGGCCCGTTCACCCAGTTTGAGGATTCTAGTATATCCACCGGGTCTATCTTTCATTCGGAGTGCAATATTGGTGAACAATTTTGTTACCATGCTCTCATCAAAGAGCCTGCGAGCAACTAACCGCCTATTATGTACGGTATCTTCCTTCGCCCTTGTAATTAATTTTTCAGCGGATCGCCGAATTTCAAGAGCCTTCGCTTTAGTGGTAGTAATCCGCTCATATTTAAATAAAGCGGTCACCATATTGCGATGAAGGGCTTTCCGATGAGCTGCGGTTCGCTCCAGGCGATTAAAGCCAATTTTATGCTTCATCTTCTTCTTCCTTCTCAGCGGTTAATTTAACTGAATTCTTGAGAACACTATAATCGGTCATTCCAAGAGAAAGATTCCATTCTTTCAACTTTTCCTTAATCTCTTGTAATGACTTTTTCCCAAAATTCCTTGTTTTAGCGATATCATCCTCGGTTTTCTTTGTTAATTCACCGATAGTTCGGATGTTCGCATTCTTTAAACAATTTGATGATCGAACAGAGAGTTCAAGCTCTTCAACAGGTGTATTGAGAATCTGACGAATACGCTCATCACCCTCGTCCATTTCATCTTCAGAACCAAGGTTGTTCTCATCAAAATTAATAAAAACCGATAAATGATCCTTGGCAATTTTAGCTGCTTCTGCCAGTGCATCATCAGGACGTATGGTACCATCGGTCCATACCTCAAGAATCAGTTTATCGTAATCACTCCGTTGGCCGACCCTGGTAGGTTCTACGGAATACTTAACCTTCTTGACGGGTGAGAATATAGCATCCATAGGGATAGTTCCTATGACTTCTATATACTTTTCATTCACTTCAGAAGGCACATATCCGCGTCCCAGGTCCACCTGGATTTCCAGTTCTATACGGGCATCATCCATCAGAGTCATTACATGTTGACCCTGACTTAAAACCTCTAACTGGCCCGGTCGGCTAAAATCATCACTCTTAATTTCGCACTGACCTTTCCATTCATAGAGAAGGGTATCCTGCTCTACTTCTTCAGGAAGCTTCAGTCTCAGCTGCTTAAGATTATTGATTACCTCTAAGGTGTCTTCGACAATATTTGGTATATTTTCGAATTCACTGGACACTACATGAGGCACACCATCCTTATCATAGGATGTAATCTTAACAGCGGTAATTGCATACCCCTGAATCGAAGAAAGGAGGACCCTCCGCAAGGTATTACCCACAGTCGTTCCAAAACCAGGTTCGAAGGGGGCCGCGATAAACTTTCCATAATTTGGTTTAAGTTCACCGTGCTCAAAGGTGATGCCTTTCGGACGTTTAAATCCTTTAAGCAGATTCTTACGGGCCATTGGAACTCCTTATTTTGAGTATAATTCGACGATCATCTGTTCCTTGATATCCGCCAAGTCGGTAATATCACTTCGTCGAGGAATAGCAAGGAAGGTTCCTTTCATAGCATCCGGATCCAGATGCAACCAAGGCATAACACCTGCTTTACCAAATTCTTTTAAAGCATCCTTAATGACCGTGAGACCCTTACTTGCTTCTTTTATTTCAATCACATCATTTGGTTTAACAAGGTAGGAAGGTATATTAACCACCTTACCATTAACCAAAACATGACCATGAAGTACAATCTGGCGAGCCTGGGTGCGGCTTACTGCAAACCGGAGGCGATATACAACATTATCCAGCCGCCGCTCTAGAAGCATAAAGAGGTTTTCACCGGTAACACCTGGCATACGAAGTGCATGATCGAAGAAGATCCCGAACTGCTTTTCCTGCATACCGTAAATTCTCTTAAGTTTCTGCTTTTCACGAAGCTGCATTCCATAATCCGAACGTTTTCCAACCCGACCCTTTGGATCCTTACCAGGGGCAGGACGCTTTTTGTTGATAGGGCATTTATCACTTTTACAGCGATCACCCTTTAAAAACAATTTTTTCTGCTCAGTTCTGCAGAGACGACATACTGGTCCAGTATAACGAGCCATAGTTTCTTAACCCTCTCTTAGATACGCCGAGTCTTTCTGGGCCGGCAGCCATTATGGGGAATGGGGGTTACATCGTTAATAGATTTCACTTTTATTCCCATAGTTCCAAGCTGACGAATAGCCGATTCACGACCAATGCCAGGACCTTTCACGTACACATGCACTTCCCGTAAACCTACCTGCATTGCTTTCTGCGCAGCAGTTTCGGTCACAGTTTGAGCAGCGAAGGGGGTTGATTTCTTTGCACCACGGAATCCAAGACCACCGGAGCTAGCCCAGGAAATGGCATTCCCCATCATGTCCGTAATAGTAACAATGGTGTTATTGAAAGTTGCCTGTATATAGACATTCCCCTCGTATACTGATTTTTTCTCTTTTCTTTTCTTAGTATCAGCCACGATTCACAATCCTCCGCCTACTTCTTCTTTCCAGCGACGGTCTTCTTCTTACCCTTGCGGGTACGAGCGTTAGTCCTTGTTCGCTGTCCACGGACAGGGAGCCCCTTCCGGTGCCGCAGGCCGCGGTAACAGCCAATGTCCATAAGCCGCTTGATATTAAGCGCAATTTCGGTGCGCAGACGACCTTCCACTTTATATTCGTTTTCAATAAGCTGTCTCAGCTCATTTACTTCTTCCTGTGAAAGATCATTCATTTTCCGGTTCGGATCAATCTTTGTTTTTGCACAAATTTCATCCGCACTGGGCCGACCGATTCCATAAATATACGTAAGAGCAATGTTTACATGCTTATTAGGGAGGTCAACTCCCGCGATACGTGCCATTGCGGTTTACCTCCTTACCCTTGTTTCTGCTTGTGCTTTGGATTTTCACAGATTATCCGGACAATTCCGTTCCGTTTAATCACTTTGCATTTATCGCAAATGGGCTTTACACTTGTTCGGACTTTCATCCTACTACTCCCTTCTTTGTATAACTATCGAGTTTATGCTTCGTAGACCTTGGGGGGTAGCATAAACTCGATTTGGATATTAAAGCGAATTTTTTAAGTTTCGCCTAGTCCTTATTACTAAACCTATTAAAGGTTTCTAGAACGAATATGCCCTTTTTTAGCAATTCCATCATGATGGTGCATTTTAAGAAGGGCATCTACCTGGCTCATTGTATCCAGATCAACACCTACAAGTATTAACAATGAGGTACCACCCATCAGATAACTAATGGAGGCGGGGAAGTTGAACAGTGTTTGTACAATGGTAGGCAGTATTGCAATTAAAGCAAGATAGAGGGAACCAGGAAGAATAATTCTGTTCAGTATCGCCATGAGATATTCTTCTATCTTGTCTGTTCGAATACCTGGTATGGAACCACCGTTTTCACGGATATTCTTTGCGATTTCTATTGGGTTAAGAGAGACCTGAGTATAGAAATAGGCAAAGAAAATAATTAATAGAGTGTATAAAATATTATACGCAACTCCATGGGGATTCAACCACCGGGAGAAATCTGCGAGCCATTTAACATTAGCACCGATGCCCGATGCGATTTGCAGCGGGAAGGTCAACAAAGAAGACGCAAAGATAACAGGAATTACACCGGAAGGATTTATTTTAAAAGGAATATAGGTGTTCTGGGCACCATACATTTTCCTTCCTACAACCCGCTTAGCGTAATTGACCGGAATCTTCCGCTGTCCTTGCTGTTCAAATACAACTAAGGCAACAACAGCCGCAAACATAACAAACACGACAATCACGAACACGGGGTTTAATTCCCTATTCTTCACTTTGGTCACCAGTTCCCAGACGGCCTGAGGCAGACGAGCTACGATACCGGCAAAAATCAGTAAAGAAATACCGTTACCAATACCCCGTTTCGTAATCTGCTCACCAATCCACATTAAGAACATGGTTCCAGTAGTAACGGTGACCATTGCAATAAACGTATAAGAAAGCCGTGAAATTGTTACCGCGTTAGGAATCCGATCTGCCCATACCGTAACAGCATAGGACTGAATAAGACAAATAACGACAGTACCCATCCGCTGGTAGCTCTGAATCTTTTTCCGTCCCCCCTCCTCTTCCGACAGCTTTTTAAGGCTGGGGAAGATTATCAGGAACAGCTGCATTATGATCGACATGGAGATATAGGGCATAATGCCGAGCATAAATACAGAAAAGTTTGTGAATGCACCACCAGCAAAGAAATCCAGGTAATCAATAATAGCATTACCAGTATTCTGCTGAGACAGGAAATAGGCCTTTAACGCATTAACGTTGATGCCCGGAATGGGGAGTACCGCACCGAGGCGGAAAACGACGAGCATCAGCATCGTGAAGATCACCCGTTCCCGGAGCTCTTTGACCCTGAAGATACCGACTAAAGGATTAGTTGCCATAAAACGTTCCCCGCCTCGCTAGGTTATTTCTTAGCCGAGACGACAACGGTGCCGCCAGCTTTCTCAATTTTGTCCTTTGCCGCTGCAGAAACTGCATCCACAGAAAAATTGAGTTTTTTGGTGAATTCTCCATCAGAGAGAACCTTAATTAATGCAGCCTTCTTAACTAAACCCTTTTCAATTAGAGAAACGTTATTAACCGTTTCACCATCATTATAATGATTCTGAATATCACCTAAATTGATGACTTCATAAACCTTCTTAAAGGGATAGTTTGAAAAGCCACGATGGGCTAAGCGTCGATAAAGGGGCATCTGTCCGCCTTCAAATCCTACATAGGTTTTTCCGCCGGATCGAGACTTCTGTCCCTTATTACCACGCCCTGCAGTTGTACCGCGTCCAGAACCTTGTCCGCGGCCAACTATTCTCTTACGTTTATTAGCACCTTCGGGTGCATGTAAATTAAAGTCATGCATCTATTCGATCTCCTCAACAGACACCAGATGGGAAACCGCTTGAACCATTCCCATTATTGCGGGATTAACATCCTTCTCCGTAGTGGAACCGATTTTCCTCAGTCCAAGGGACCGAATGGTTGCCCGCTGCGCAGGAAGTGTACCTATAGTGCTCCGTACAAGGCGAATTCGTATTTTTTTAGCCATTGTCTTAACCCCATAGATCCTTCAGAGCTTTGCCCCGGTTTTTTGCAACCTCTTTTGCATCCATCATTTTAGATATGCATTTAAAGGTTGCTTTAAGAACATTATACTGGTTGCTGGCACCGATAGATTTACTTAAAACATCAGTAATTCCACCAGCTTCCATGACAGCCCGGACCGGACCGCCAGCAATTATACCAGTACCAGAAGTGGCGGGCTTAAGTAAAACGGTAGATGCCTTAAAGTCTGCCTGAACTTCGTGGGGAATTGTTCCATTCCGTACAGGTACCTTAATCATATTCCGTTTTGCCTTTTCGATGCTTTTCCGAATTGCTTCAGAAACATCGTTGGCCTTACCAAATCCGTATCCAACATTCCCTTTTCGATCGCCTACTACTGTCAGGGCAGAGAAGGAGAAACGACGTCCACCCTTAACAACCTTAGCAGTTCGATTCAATTTTACCAGCTTTTCGACAAATTCTTTTTCCTGGTAATTTTTATCTTTATCTCTTTCCCGTGCGTGGTCCATGTAGCCCCCTAGAACTGGATCCCGGCTTTCCGGGCGCCATCGGCCATCGCTTTAACGACGCCGTGATACAGATATCCGTTTCTGTCGAAAACCACGGTAGTTATATTCTTTTCAAGAAGTCTCTTACCCATGATCTCGCCAAGCTTTTCAGCGCCTTCGACATTCCGTTTAATATCCTTCAGGTCCTTTTCCAGTGTGGATGCAGATGCAATAGTTTTTCCTACCGTATCATCGATGACCTGAATATACAGAGAGCGCTTGCTTCGGAAAACACTCATTCGGGGACGCTCAGCTGTACCGCTGATGCGCTTCCGAATATGGAATTTCCTCTTAAGCCGCTTCCTATCCTTATCAAGCATTTTACGTATCATATCATGCTACCCTATTTAACGCCGGATTTACCGACTTTCCTTCTGATGGTCTCATCTTCATAACGGATTCCCTTGCCCTTATAAGGCTCAGGCAATCTCAGTTTACGAATCTGAGCTGCAAACTCACCAACCCGCTGCTTATCAGCACCAGTAATAGTTACTTTACCATTTGCATCAGCAGTAACGGTAAGATCCTTTGGAATTGCAACGAACACATCATTGGAATATCCAAGATTCATTGCAAGTATATTTCCTTTTACCTCTGCCCGGAATCCTACACCGGTGATAATAAGGGACTTTGTAAAGCCGGTTGATACGCCGATTACCATGTTATTTAACAGGTTCCGGTATAGACCGTGGAATGCACGGGTCTGTTTTTCGTCATTTTTTCTACCGACTACAATCTTATCGCCCTCGGTTTCAAAGGTTACAACGGGATGGTACTGTTGGGTCAGTTTCCCCTTCGGGCCTTCCACCGTAATGGTGTCAGCGCTGATGGCAACTTTCACACCTTGGGGGATTTTGACCGGAATTTTTCCAATTCGCGACATAAGCTCCCTCTTACCAAACGGTACAAATAATCTCACCGCCGACTTTTTTCTCGACGGCTTTCTTTCCGGTTGTTACACCAATCGAAGTAGAAACGATTGTGGTACCAAATCCGTTGAAAACCCGTGGCATATTCTTATAGCCAGTATATACCCGACGACCGGGCTTTGAAATCTTTTCTATACCATGAATGACTGGGTTAGTCTGTTCATCATATTTCAAGAAAATCCTGATGGTATTAGCACCATCCTGATTTATTTTCTTGAAGTTCTTGATATATCCCTCGGTCTTCAAGATCTTTACGATCTCAAGCTTAAGCTTGGAGGTAGGGATATCGACTTTTTCGTGCCGAGCCATACCGGCATTCCGGATCTTGGTCAGCATATCCGCAATGGGATCAGAAACGCTCATCCTATTCTCCTACCTTACCAACTCGATTTTG
>JAAYUZ010000130.1 GCA_012517385.1 Treponema sp.
ACACGAATACCAGGACGAACTCATTTGTTTCAAATGGGACGCTGAAAATAATAGCCAAAAAGAGTGGCAGCAGCTGGACCAGTGCCAGGCTCAAGACCCAGGGGCTGTACAGTTTTAAGTATGGGTATATCGAAGCCCGGATAAAGCTCCCCGCTGGTACCGGTATGTGGCCCGCCTTCTGGATGTTGGGCAATAATATTGGAACAGTCGGCTGGCCGACATGCGGCGAGATAGATGTCATGGAGTACAGTCCTGGTGTGGTTGGAATGTACAAGGTGTTTGGAACTGTTCATTATCCAGATAGCAGTGGTGCCCATCTGTATACTTCTTTAGGTGAACTTATTGATAGTTCAGTAGTAAGCGCCTTTCATACCTATGGGGTTAAATGGGATAGTACCAGCTTGACCCTTTATATTGATGGGAAAAAGGTAGGGACCACCTATACGAAAAAAGCGGATACCCCCTGGCCCTTTGACCAGAACTTTTTCATTATCCTGAATGTAGCCATGGGCGGTAATTTAGGCGGTACCATACCTGCGGACCTGACCGAGACCACCATGGAAGTAGACTACGTCCGGGTGTATCAGTAAGCAGTTCCTCTGAGTTGTAAGTAAAAACGTAAGCTGTCCGCACCTTGTGCGGGCAGCTTTTTTATTTCCGAAAAAATAACACCAAAGCGAAAACTCTCTGCCTACCAAGATGCAGAGTTCCATGAGAACATAAAACTACAAATAATCCGTCTATGAAAGGAGAAGGAAGTATGAAGAAAGCAAAGTTAACACTCCTGTCTGCTGTTATTGCAGCAGGGCTCGTCGCTCTCATGGGCTGCCCCCAGCCAACAACCAGTGGCGGTGGCGGTGGTGGCGGTGGAACTACCGGTGAAACCTATGTTGGTGATGCAGTTGATGCATATAATGCTGCAAACTATTATGTGTATATAGAAAGCACTACTGGAGTTCAAGATAATGATTCTGAGCTATATGCATTTAATAATACTTGCTCTTTAGAAGATGCAACATCCACTGGTTCAGGGATTCCAGAGGGTGTAACCGCACTTAAGGTAACAAATACAGGATCTGGTGCTGGTTGGTCTGCTGGAGGCTGGACTACTGCTACTGCAGCTGATTTAAGCAGTTATAATGCGTTAGTATTTTATGTATTGGCAAAATCCAGTGAATTTAATGAGCAGCTTAAAGTAAGGATTGGAGATGCTTCTGCTAATTCTCCTGAAGTTACTGTACCCTTCACTGTTGATGGTACCTGGAAGAAAGTACAAGTACATCTCGACCAATTTACTGGTATTAATAAGACAGCAATTACTAAGCCTTTCATTTTTGTCAGTGCAGACAGTGAATTTAATGATATTTTTTATATAGATAATATTTATTATACCTATATTGATGGTTTTACTCCTCCCGCTGAACCTGCTCCTACCGCTGCCCCTACAGCACCTACCTTTGATGGAAGTGAAATATCATTATATTCTGATTCAACTGGTGCGGGAATAACGATTGCAATGAATTGGGCTAGCTGGAGTAGTGGTGCTGAAACATCGGTTGATATAAGTGGTAATCAGGTTAAAAAACTTCCAGTTTCATTTGTTGGATATGATCTTACCCCTGCAGCTGATGTTTCTGGAACTACAAACTTGTATATTGATGTATGGACCAATGGACTTACCGCAATAAAAATTAAACTGGTTGATTTTAAAGGCGATGGGTATCAAGGAGCGAATGGCGATGTTGAGTATGAATATTCTGCTCCAATCTCAGCTTCTGGGCAGTGGGTAACTCTATCTATTCCAATAACGACTTGGACAAGCCAATGAGTTCCTCTTTCAGATCTGAACCAGGTAATCCTCACTGGAGTAGATGGTAATACTACAGGGACAGCTAATTATTATATCGATAATATATATTTCAAATAACATCCCCCCCGTCAGACAAATCTGACGGGGACCCGGCCGGCGAGAAATCCGCCGGCCTAAGTCTGACAGGGACCTCTGGCCAGCGGGTTTCCCGCTGGCCTAAGTCTGACGGGCCTCTGACCTGTCATCAGCCCGGCGGGGTTAACCGCAGGTGGCGCGGGACCAACCCCCCGGCGCAGCTGCCGGCCCGCGGGCTTTTATAAAAGCTGCGCACTAAACAGACCCTCAAAAACCGAAAAAAAGACACCAAAACGAAATCTAGAACCAACTTTGTATCACAAAAAACTCTAAAATCTACTATAATAACAACATGGTTCGGCGCTGGAAATTCTCCACCCAGGTGGCATTCATCTATACCCTCATCATCGCCATCCCGCTCAGCATGCTCATTATCGGCGTGTCCCAGTATGTATCCAGCAATATCATTGCATCCATGTTCCAGGACTCAGAACGGATCATCGATGAACAAAGCCGCTCTGTGGAACAGGTCGCCCTGCAGATGGAACATCTGGAAAGTGTTATCACGAGCGACTTTGATTTAAAACAGTTCCTGTATCTATCCACTCCCGATGATACGATCCAGACTATAGAAAAACTCATCTACCATACAAAAATTCTGGAGCGGATTACCTTTACCCAGCCCCTTATCTACAAGGTCTACCTATTCGTACATAACCAGGCAGTCCCCGAACGCTGGCCCCTGGTGTATCAGGAAGACCGCTTTTCCGATACTTCAATATCCCGATGGGTATATAACTATTACAACCGGATTACCAGCGCCGTAGATCTGCAGGTAGAAAAAGCCGTATACCTTACGGGCGAATTGGAACTGCAAAAGCGCCATGTAGGCTATGTCCAGATCGGGGTACGGATGACCGATTTTTTCCCCTTTCTGTATCAAACAAATGATCACACCCAGTCGGGGAAAACAATAGTATTTAACAAGGATAAACCGGTCCTGTCAGAGACAGAGGTAGATCCGAACCTTATCAAAACACTGAACCAGAATTTTCCTGAAGCAGACCATGGCTCCTGGCGCTATAAAGTCCGCGGTGATGAATATATCCTGGCCTTCAGACGTATACCCCGGCTCGACCTTACCCTGGTCCACTGGCGCTCAGCGAAAAGCCTCCTTGCAAGCATTGGAATCATACGTTTTGTCTCCGTTAGCATCCTTATTCTTTCTATCCTGGTGATGTTCCTCATTATCTCCGGCGCCACAAACCGGCTTTTTAAGCGGCTGTACCTTATTATGCATGGACTGCGGGAAGTGCGGGACGGGAATCTGAAGGTACATATTCAGGTTGACGGCACCGACGAAGTGGCTGAGATGGCCAGTATTTTTACCGCCATGGTAACCCAGATTAATGCGCTTATCGAAACCTCCCGGCAGGAACACGAGCTTCTGGCCCAGACCCATATTAAGGCCATGCAGAATCAGATAAACGCCCACTTTCTCTATAATGCCCTGGAAACCATTAAGATGCAGGCTGAACTTAAGGACGAAGCCGACCTGGTAGAAAGCATCACCATTCTGGGCCGGCTCATGCGCTATTCCCTGAAATTAAACAAGCACCAGGTTACCCTTGCCCAGGAACTGGAATACATAAGCGATTATATCAGGTTGATGAACATCCGGAACGATTATACCATTACCCTAGAATATGCGATTCCTGAGCCCTTCCTTAAGCTGGAAATCCCCAAGATGCTCATACAACCGGTGGTGGAAAATGCGGTAATGCACGGCATAGAGCCTGTAGGGGAGGACGCCCATATCCAGATAACCTGCACTGCGGATACTGCGGTAAACCGGTGGCTTATCACCATACATAATACGGGCCGGGAGATTGATGAACGGACTCTGCAGCATGTGCGCCTTGAGATTGCTGAGGGCCGCGAACGGGAAGGCCCTTCGGGCGGCATAGGCCTCGTGAATATACAACAACGCCTTTGGGCATTTTATGGCGAAACCTTTCTTGTAACCTTAGAAAGCGGGCAGGACAGAGGTACCAGGGTAACTATCCCTCTGCCGCTGCCAGAGGATTTTGGGAGATAAGCTCCAATGAAACTCTTGATTGCGGATGATGAAAAAACAATTCGCGCCGGGTTAATAAAAATCCTTACAGAGCATTATCCCGGTACATTGGAAATTATAGAGGCTAAAAACGGAGAAGAAGCCTGGACCCACATTTGCGAGCAGAAACCGGAGATTTTAATTACCGATATCCGGATGCCAAAAATGGATGGTATGGAACTCATGCGGCATGTTGCTGCCCTGGAAGAAAAGCCTGCCATGGTAGTTTTAAGCGGTTATGAAGAGTTCAGCTATGCCCGGGAATCGATACGGCTCGGTGTAGTCAACTATATTTTAAAACCCGTCGATAAACAGGAACTTTTTCAGATTTTAGACTCCCTGATTGCAGATATTCAAGAAAAAGAACGGACAAATAAACAAAACCTGATTGCCTCTGCATTAAAAGGCAGCATGCTGCAAAAGGATACGTTACAGGAGCTTATAAGGAATGGAGCATACCGGATTGCCCAGTGTATAAAACCATCTGACAAGCAAATTGCCAATCTTATAACAAAAAATCATGCCTTTATAATAGAAGAAAAAACAAATTCACTGAGCCTTCTGGTTCCCGAAGCAGAACGCACTGCCTTGTTTAGTGAGCTGCAAGCACAATTCCATATCATTGGTGTCAGTGACATCATACGAAATCCTGCGGATCTGCAATCCTGCAGAACCCATGCAGAAATTGTTTCCTTTGTACGTTTTTTTTCTGCAGAAAAACGGCTCGTTTTATACGAAGACCTCTTCGAGCCCCAGGATCAGGCAGCAGAAAACCGTTCCTTAGAATCCCTTGCGGTGCTGGTCGGTACCGGTGACAAAACGGGCATACAACGTATGCTGAGCAGCCTTTTCAGCTTTGAATCAGAATCTTTTTACCAGAATATGATGGGGCTCTATCAGATAAGCAGCCAGATACCATCATTGCTCATGACCTTTCATCAATATATAGAAACCGATCCCTATCTTTCTATGAAATCCTTTCTCCTGCGGGATATGGACCGATATACTGCCATTGCGGAACTGCAAAAGGATATAAGCGATTTAGTTTTATATCTTGATATTTTATTACAACAAAGGTATTCGGAGTATCCCTTTATAGAACAGGCCCTGGTCTTTGTGGCCAAGCATTTTACCGAGCCTATCTCGATGGCGACGGTAGCCAACCATTGCTCAGTAAACTACACCTATTTTTCAGAGAAATTTAAACAGGTGGTGGGGGTGAACTTTAACGATCATGTAAAACAGCTCAGGCTGGAAGAAGCAAAACGGCTCCTCCTGCAAGGCTGCTATAAGGTCTACGAAGTAGCCTCCCGTTCAGGCTTTGGGGACGTTAAATATTTTATGAAAGCCTTTAAAGAAGCCACCGGCCTCAGCCCCGGCGAATACCAGAAACGCTGCAATACCCAGTAGGGTATTTTCTTGACATATTCCTTATAAGGTATTATTATAAAATATACCTTATAAGGTATAAAAATGTAATCGAGGCTTGTCATGAAATACAGTATTTCAACAACCCATCAGCTAGCTCACACACTTAGAAGTGTTCGAAAATCTTATGGGCTAAGTCAGATCGATACGGGTAATCGGGTTGGACTGCTTCCTAAAACCATATCTGCCCTGGAAAATCATCCTGATACGGTTACTCTTGATAGTTTTTTTAAGTTGCTTTCCGCCCTTGATTTGGAATTAAGTATTGAATCTAAAAAGAATAAAAATGATTCAGGCACAAACAAAAACGCTGCCAGCGAGGAATGATAGTAATGGGCAGATATAGACAAAAAAAAGTCTTGGTGTCTGGTTAAATGGCGAACGGGTTGGTACCTGGGCGATTAATTCATCAGGAGTCCATGAATTTCATTATATTGATTCGTGGCTTAACCATGAACAGTCAAGGCCCATATCTTTATCGCTCCCGTTGGCTGATATAGATTATATTTATCGTGGTAGTATTGTCTCATCATTTTTTGAAAATCTTCTCCCAGATTCGAGCGAGATAAGACAGAGAATTAAAAATCGATATAGAGCTGCCTCACTTTCTGCATTTGATCTACTCACCGAGATAGGTAGAGATTGTGTAGGTGCTTTACAAATTCTGCCAGAAGATTCAATACCCTTAAATTCTGAACCTATAAAGGGAAGACCCCTTGATGAACATGAAATTGCTAATATATTAAAAGGTCTAGTTAATAAGGGTTTGGGTCAGACAATTAACGAAGAAGAATTTCGTATTTCTCTTGCAGGAGCACAGGAAAAAACAGCTTTGTTATATTATCAGAATCAATGGTTTGTACCATACGGAGCTACCCCATCAACGCATATTCTTAAACTTCCTCTTGGTAAAATTGGTGGTATTGGACTTGATATAACTGGTTCTGTAGAAAACGAATGACTTTGCTCTAAAATTGCCTATTTATTCGGACTTGATACCGCGGTTAGCGAAGTAGTTCATTTCGAAGATATCACCGTTTTAGTTGTAAATCGTTTTGATAGAAGATTCGTCAATGATAATAGCCGTATACTTAGAATCCCACAGGAAGACTTTTGTCAAATAACCGGAACTCCCCCGTCAAACAAGTATGAAGCTGATGGTGGCCCTGGAATCACATCTATTATGAAGATTCTTCTCGGTTCGCGAAATGCTATTAGTGATAGAGAAAACTTTTTCAGGGCTCAGGTACTTTTCATGTTACTTGCAGCTCCGGATGGTCATGGCAAAAATTTTTCTGTTTTTATTGAAAGGGGATGACGATTTAGGTTAACACCCTTTTATGATATAATCTCAGCATATCCTGTATTAGGATATAACGCCAACAACATAGCACCTGAAAAACTGAAAATGGCAATGGCTTTTACTGGAAAAAATAAACATTATGAATGGAATAAAATAAAGTCCCGTCATATCTTAGAATCCGCTCGTCTTTGTGGTTTGGAAAATCAAATAGACTCTATACTCAATGATTTTGTACAAAAAACACCGCGAATCATCGTTGAGGTTTCTACTTCACTGCCATCAGGTTTCCCCGGTAGTATTGCTGAACCAATATTGGGTGGACTTGAACATAAGGTAAAAACATTAAGTGAGCTCAATTAAGGTATAACAGAAGTATTATTACCTGGCAGGCTATACTCCGGACTGTCCCCGGTGCAAAGTCCTTTTGTTGTCTAAACAAACCATTCGCGGTCAGGGTTATATACAGGATCGATTCGGGGACCACGATGTCCGGCAAGGACCGGGAAGGGCGCTGACGCAGGGTGTAGTTTGCATCCAGAGTGAGCTTCCAGAATTTGAAAGAAAGCCCGCAGGTTCCGCCCCAGCCGGGTAGGAATTCATCATTACGGATGACCGTAGAACCTTCGATTCCGAGCCTGAGACCAAGGAATGGCGCGATCCAGGTTTCTGCCATAGGCATAAGCCGCAGATAATAAAGATTTCTGTCTAAAAACAGGACGTTCACCTGTTTCAGGGCTATACTGGTGGTCCCGCCCCCAAAAACTCTCGTAAGGGTTTGTTCGATATATACAGGGGCCTTATAGGATTTCATGGAGTTAACTGATGTATCGAACCAGTATTGCACTTCCGAGGTCCAGGAGCCAAGAATATCCCAGCTCAGATTTCCCGACCTGGTTTTTACAACAGCCGCCAGGGTTCCGCCAAAGGCAGTTTGCGGGTCATCAATACCTGGGCATAGACATTCGATGGAGCACCGGTCCATTGTACCACCGAGTCCTTCCAGTTTACCGCTATAACATCGGCACCAATTCCCAGAACAGCGGAGAGCGGGACATAATAGGCCATCGATGCGCCGCCCCGCTCCTCACCCACCCCCCAGTTCGCATCTGAGGTGGTAGCTATGGTCTGTTTGTTATTGGAATCATAGGTGCCCCAGGTGTGCCAGCCCTTGGCCCCATACATGACAAGACTGTCCGAATTGATGCCCCCCAGATAAGCTGGGTTCCAGTAACTCATGTACCGTTCAGGGGCAACCTTGAATTTGGCTGAAAGAGATGCAACCTTTGCTAAAAACAGGTTGATGACCCCGCTTTCGGGATCAAGTTTTTGTGCCGCCCGTAACTTTGCACGGGCCTCTTCTTTTTTTGCCTGCATCGAGGGCGGCTATACCTTCAGAAAGGGCTACCACCGCAGCGGCGGTCTCAGCCGGTTTTTGCTTGGCAACGACCTGCGGAACTTCGGCAACAGGGACCTTTAAGTATGAAAGGAGCGAGCGGGCGAAGTAGGCGCCGATATATGAGTATTTAGAAGGGCTTTCTATGAGCTGATCATTCCAGACTACCTGGAAAGTTTCCACGTCAAGCATTTTAAGACTGAAAAGCAGGGTATCTCCCATATCGGTAATTGAACAGTATACCAGATACTAAACCGCAAGGAGCTTTCCTACTGTAAGCTGGTTAGCTTCTTCCGCCACGCCGGAAAGGGCAAATTCCATTTCCTGCAAAGCTACATTCCGTTTTTCCCGGTCCACGAGCCGGATGTTCCGGGATTTCCCCAGTTCAAACC
>JAAYUZ010000131.1 GCA_012517385.1 Treponema sp.
TGAACCGGGTGGTCGGCAACCGCACCATCGGGGGCAAAATATTCCTCCAGGGCGGGGTAGCCAAAAACAAGGCAGTGCCCCTTGCCTTTGCTATGCTGCTTGATAAGGAAATCCTCGTTCCCCCATCGCCGGAACTCATGGGCTGTTTCGGTGTGGCCCTTCTGGCAAAACGAAAGCAGTCCGAAGGCCTCCTCTCGGAAGTCCGGGTTGATATTGATGAGGTTCTCTCCCGTGAAATTGGCTATGACCGGGTCTTCACCTGCAAGTCCTGCGATAACCTTTGCCCAATCCAGGTCCTTAAAGTAAATGACCATTCCTATATGTTCGGTGGCCGGTGTAACAAGTACACCAACATGCGCAAGGCCGTTAAGGATATTCCTGTCTTTGACTATGTATCCAAACGGAACCAGCTCCTTTATGAAGACTATGCACCGAAGGCGGATACCTTTACTGCAAAACGGAACTATACCGTCGGTATTCCCCGTTCATTCTCGGTCCATACCCTCTATCCCCTCTATTCCTGGTTCTTCCATGAACTGGGCATAAAGACCATCCTCTCCGATGCGGTTCCCCACGAAGGGGTGGCCCGGGCAGAAAGCAGTTACTGTTTCCCCGCCGAAATTGCCCACGGGGCGGTCCAGGATTGTCTGAATAAGGGTGTAGACTATGTGCTCCTCCCCCACTTCCGGGATATGCAAAGCTATGAGGATGATGTACACGCCAACACCTGTCCCATTACCCAGAGCCTTCCCTACTATATTAAGAAAGCCTTCAGCGATGTGGATGAAAAGCGATTCCTCCCTCTGGTGGTGAGCTTTAAATTCGGAGATAAAAAAGCCCTTGAACACTTTACCACCATGACGGCCCAGCTTGGAATCAGCGAAGGGGAAACCAAAGCGGCCTTTGAGAAGGCCCTGGCTAAACAGCGGGAATACTTTGCCGCCGCTAAAAAGCTCGGGCAGGAAGCCCTGGAAGAAGCACGCAAAGCTGACCGGCCGGTTATCGCAATTCTGGGGCGGCCCTACAACGCCTTTACTCCCGAGGCAAACATGGGCATTCCCCGGAAATTTACAAGCCGCGGTTATTCGGTCATTCCCTTTGACATACTCCCCATGGATGATGAAAAGAACGACTTCCCCAACATGTACTGGTATTACGGCCAGCAGGATATGCGGGCCGCAAACATGATGAAACGGGAAGATAACGTCTACGTTACCTGGATTACCAACTTCTCCTGTGCCCCAGACTCCTTCATGCTCCATTACCTTAAATGGATCATGGGGCAAAAGCCCTTCCTGGTGCTGGAGCTGGATTCCCACTCCGCCGATGCGGGTATCGACACCCGGGTAGAAGCCTTCCTTGATATTATCGATGGATACCGGACCAAGAAATTCGAGATGGAGAAGGAACGGTACGATAATGGCTGGAAATTTGAATATGGCGGCGGAGAGGATCTGCGGGTAGTAAACAGGAAAACCGGCGAAAAGGTGCCGGTCCGGAACAATCCCAAGGTTAAGATCCTCCTTTCCAATATGGGCAACGTGTCCACGAGCTTTATGGCGGCCATGCTCCGGGGCGTGGGCCTTAATTCCGAAGCCCTTCCAGTGGCGGATCTAAGGACCATCCAAATCGCGCGGGCCCATGCATCTGGTAAGGAATGTGTTCCAAGCCACCTGGTTCTGGGCAGCGCCCTCCGTTACTTTGCCTCAGAAAAATACCGGAAGGATGAGCTCTATCTCCTCTTTGTCCCCATTACCACCGGTCCATGCCGTACAGGCCAATACTACGTATATTATGAAAACCTCTTCCGGGACCTTCGACTCGAAAACGTGGTAGTCTTTACCCTCTCTGCGGATAATTCATACACCGAACTGGGCCCGGACTTTGCCAAGGACATGTGGAAGGGCCTAGTGGTAACGGATTACCTTAAGGATATCCAGACCGCCCTTAAGGCCACTGCCGCTGACCCCGAACAGGCGGTCAGGGATTTTGAAGCCTCCTTGGCCAAGATGATGGATGTCATCGAAAAGGATCCTAAAAAGCTCTGGGTAGAACTCCGCAAAATTGCAGAGGATGTGAAGAAGATACCCCTGAAGCGAAAACTTTCCGAATGTCCCAAGGTACTTGTGGTCGGAGAAATCTATGTCCGCCGGGATGACTTCGCTGTGGGCGAGCTTATCGACCTGATGAGTGAACGGGGTATTGCGGTAAAGGTCTCCGGTATCGCCGAATGGATCCACTATCTGGACTTTGTCCGCAACTATGCCCTGAACAAGCTCCTCAAGCTGGAGCACCCTGCAAAACGCTGGTTCTCCAAACCAGCCCGGGACCTGGCCAAGCTCCATGTCGAAAAATGGTGGAAGCACTCGGTAGAAAAGAAGGTACTCTCCATCCTGGAGCCCACAGGGCTTATCCCTGAAACACCCCATGATATGGATATCATTATGCAGAACACCCAGGAACACTTTGTGAACCTGGAACTGAACTCGGAAATTGCGGTCTCCTCCGGTGTGGCCGCTACAGCTATGCAGCATGGGTATTCGGGTATTGTGAATATTTCACCCTTTGCCTGTCTCATCGGCCGGGTTATAGAAGGACTCTTTGCCCCCTGGGCCCGGGAGCGGAACTATCCAACCCTCTCGGTAGAAATCGATGGCAACCTGCTGCCGCCGAACATTATCAATAAGCTCAACATCTTTATGGTGAATGTTCTGCGCTTTAAGGGTAACCAGGACCTTTCTTCACTGGTAGACAAGGCGGGTGCCCAGAGTGTTTCAGTAACCGGGCACATGGCAGCCCTCGATGATGAGGCCGCCAAGGATTCCCTGGGGGACCGCAAGGCTATCAATGTGCAGCCCCTGAGCCTGAATACTGTATCAGAGGGGGATTCACTTGTTTCCGTCGGAGCTGACCGGGGCTCCGGCTGTTCCGGCTGTTCTGGCTGCAGTTGATGAACCGATCTGTCCGCTGGGCCCTGGTGCTCTCAGGAGGCGGCGCCAAGGGCTTTATGCATATCGGTGTCCTTAAGGCTCTCGAAGCCTGGGGCTACCCCAAACCAGGTCTCATCGTGGGGACTTCCATGGGTGCCATTGTCGGGGGCCTTTATGCCTGTGGTTACTCCGCAGAAGCCCTGGAGGACATTGCGGTCCATCAATTTGATATACGCCGCTTTCTTGATAGTTCCCGTTTCCAACTCAAAGGCCCGGTAGGACGGCTTATGGAAACGGGACAGATGGTTAGCCGCTTTGCAACAAAACCCGGCATCGATTCGGGAAACCGGATTTTAGCCTACCTGGAAACACTGACAAACAATAAAACAATTGAGAGCCTTCCCATTCCCTTTAGATGTAATGCGGTGGATCTTATAACCGGTAAGGAAGTTGTCATTGCTTCAGGCTCCCTCGCCCGGGCTCAGCGGGCTTCCATGGCCTTTCCCGCCTTTTTTGATCCCCTTATAGAAGGTCCTCAGCACCTCGTGGATGGAGGCCTTGTGAATAACCTTCCGGTGTACATTGCCCGGGATCTGGGCTACTCCAGAATTCTCGCGGTGGATGTGGGGGCCTTTTTGCTTGCTAAAAGCAGTAATCTGCAAACCGGTCCCCAGGTGGTGTACCGGGCCCTGGAAGTGGCCATATCCCATATACAGCGGGGTGATGCGGACCGGGCTACCCTGACGCTCCACCCAGAGGATCCGGCGACGCCGCTGGACTTTGCCCGGGCTAAGCACCTTATCTCGGTGGGGGAGGATCACGCACTTGCAAATCAGCGGGCTATTGAAATCTTTTTCAGTGAAGGCCTTTTTGCCCATTTCCAGCGCCGCCGAGGCTTGCAGATAACAAACTGATGTCTTTTAAAACTCAGGGAGTTTTACAAAAACCTCAAACTAACAAAGCAAAAATTATCGAATTATATATACCGGCAGGTTTTCATTTTTAACAATAATGGATATAATAGAAAAAAGGGAGCAGCTACGCTGTGGAACGATTAACAGAAAGTGTCAAGGCCCTGGTTTCTTCCTATGAAGATTATGGGCTTATCAATCATTTTAATGGTCCGAACCTGCCGAGCCGGGAAAGCATAGAGGGTATCCTCGCAGATCTGGATGCTATACTCTTTCCCGGGTTCAGGGAGAACGAACTCCCGGATGAAGAAAGCCTGCAGCTTACCATCGCTGAACGGGTGTATCGTACAGCCCGGAAATTAGCTAATGAAATAGAGAAGAGTCTCTCCTTTTCCTGCAGAACCAACAATTTTAACTGCGAAGGCATCGGCTGCAGGACCATGGCAGAACTCATTGTGGAGGACTTTTTTTCCCAGCTGCCGGAAATGCGCCGCGTATTAAGCCTCGATGTGGCCGCTGCTTACCGGGGAGACCCTGCCGCAAAGAGCATCGAAGAGGTTGTTGTTGCCTATCCCGGTCTCCAGGCCATTGCGGTGCATCGTCTGGCCCATTATTTCTGGGTTCGGGAGGTTCCGCTGATCCCCCGGATGATGAGTGAAATTATACACGGCAGAACCGGCATCGATATTCATCCCGGTGCAACCATCGGCGAATCCTTTTTTATCGACCATGGCACCGGTGTGGTGATTGGTGAAACCACCGTGATCGGTAAAAATGTAAAAATATACCAGGGAGTAACCCTGGGGGCGTTGTCGGTTAAAAAGGACGAGGCGGACAAAAAGCGGCATCCCACCATAGAGGATGATGTGACCATCTATTCCGGGGCAACCA
>JAAYUZ010000132.1 GCA_012517385.1 Treponema sp.
AGTTTGCAGAGGATGTGAAACGATTCCGGCATAAAACTTCAGAACTTTTAAAGCGGTTCAGCGGAACCATTCTGTGGATGGATGGAGAAGTCCTTTTTGCTGCCCTTGGTTTTCCTCAGATTCCCACCGGAAGCGAGGCTGAAATAGCGAGAGAAGCCCTGAGAGCAGCTCAAGCTCTTGAGGCAGCATTCCCCGATGAACCTGTTACGATAGGTATGGATTATGGGAAGACAGCCTTTTATTTTGATGTGCTCTCCGGCTATTCAGCCCTTGGCCGGGTGCCAGTCCATGCCCGGGTGCTCTCAGGCCTTGCTGGCCGGTATAAAACGAGGGTCCTCTGTACCGAAGGAGCCCTCAGCTTTTTAAAGCAGAGCCTGGGTGAGCCTGTCACTGCGGAAGCGATTGATATCCTGGTAGATAAACAGGAGCAGCGGGATATACGTTTTTTTGCAATCACTTATAACGGGCGTTCAGGGTCTTAAAAACCGAATTCATCAACTTAAAGCGGACCACCTTGCCTCCGCCGAATTCGGGGAATGCCCGGTACCGCTCACCGTCGTCTGAAAAGGCGGAGGCCTTTTCGCCGGGAAAGGCGGGGTAGCGCTTCTGGGTCCAGCGAAGGGCCGGGTCCTTAAGGCTGGTATCGGGTTTTGCGGGATCAAATTCGATGAACGACTCGTGGACACCCCGCTCTTCGAGGGGGGCTTCGTCGGTACTCTGGAGATAGCGGATCCGGCCCTTCTGCATGTCGATGGATTGAATGATGGCTGAATGAACCGCCCGGCCATCGCTTCCCCTGAAGAGGATAATGTCGCCGCTTCTCAGGTTTTTAATTGCATCCGGGACTTGTTCCAGTTCTGGCCGCCTGGAATCGAAGTACCAGGTGCCGACAAACTGGCCGGGATCTAATTTCCGGGAAAGTTTAAGGGCCTTTTGTACGGTACTGCGCAGATTTACCCCCGCTTTTTGAGCGGTGTAGGTGAGTACATGCCAGACAAAGCCCGAACAGTCCATGCCAAGGCGTCCGATACAATAAAGATAATTGTAAACATCGGTGCCTCCCACATCCTGCCCGTTGTGGAGTACATAGGGACGGTGGGGAAGTCCCCGATAGGCCTGGGCTTTCATACGGGCAATTTCAAAGAGGTCCCGGGTCCAGGTCCAGCGGCGGCTTGCCAGGTCAAAGATGAGGACCTTTTCCTTGCCATCCTGCAGAACCTGGATATAATGGGCGAAGTCTTCCGAAGCAAGTATGGTATCGATGCTGGCCCAGAGCTCTGCGGGATTGGATTTACCCCCACCCTGAATAACGAGGTCTGTCTCCGCCAGTTCTGACCGTTCATTGTTTTCGGCAAAGGGCATCCGTACATTGATGAGTCGGCCGTCGATGATATAGGTCTTAAAACATTGGCGGTAGGCTTCTTCTATGGCAATTTCGGTACCCCGCTGCCATTCCTCAGAGGGGGCAGCAAAGCGGCTTATGGCCGCCAGATCCGAAACCTCAGCGCTACAGAGATGACTTATACCTGAAAGCAGGAGCCCCAGAGCTGTAAGGCCCCTTAAAAATTGGCACCCTTTAGTCATCAATATGTCAGATATACTGGACTTCGAACTCTACAGGAATCGCCTTTTTTAAGAGGGCGCTGACCCCGCAATAGCGGTCCTGGGAGAGTGCAATGGCTTTGCGGACGTTTTCGTCCTTGAGCTTGTCCGAGGCTTTGAATTCGTAGATGATTTTTACCGATGTATAGGTCTTCGGGTGTTCCTCGGTGAGGTCCCCCTGGACCCGGACATTAAAATAGGTGACCGGTTCCCGCATCTTTTTAAGGATCGATATGACATCCATGCCGGTGCAGCCCGCAAGGGATACGAGGAGCAATGGTTTGGGCATGGGGCCAGAGTTTTTGCCTCCCACCGCTTCGTCCGCATCCAGGGGAATTTTGTGGCCGCCGACTTCGGCGGTAAAGGCCATGTCGCTGTTCCATTCACAGGTAATCTCATGCTGCATGGGGTGCCTCCTTTTATCGCTTTTGAAAGAGCCTCCACTTATAAGTTCTAGGGTCTTACATGATTCCGATATTTAATAACTTGAATGGTTTCCATGGTAACGAGCCCCTCAGTGACCGCCTCATCCAGGAAGGGCAAAATCTTTTGCACCTGTTCCGGGTTGTCGATGATTTCTATGACAATAGGCAGGTCGTTGGAAAGGTCCAGGATGTGGGCGCTTTTCAGCCGGCTGTCGGCACCAAAGCCCATGATGCCCCGCAGTACCGTAGCTCCTGCCAGGTCCAGTTCCCGGGCCTTTTTTACAATGGCTTCATACAAGGGGCGCCCCTTGTAGTGGTCATTTTCTCCGATATAGATTCTCAGCAGGGTATCCTTCTCTTCGCTATGCATGGAAAGCTCCTGATATCATTGATTTTAACACAGAGTAGGAAGCCATGCCAAAAATTACCGAGATTAGTCCAAGGCCATTGTGAAGGGCCAGGTTGAGCAGAGTGTAGCCCACCTCATGTTCTTCTGCCAGGTTAATCGTTTCCAGTGCATAGGTGGAAAATGTGGTAAAGCCCCCCAGGAAGCCCGTAGTGACAAAGAGTCTGAAAGCTGGTCTTGCGGTGGATTCCTTAAAGGCCTGAAAGAAAAATCCTATGAGAAAGGACCCGATAAGATTTACCGCCAGGGTCCCCAGGGGAATGGGCGCAGAAGAATGTTCAGCGACAAAACGGGAAAGGAGATACCGGGATGCTGCTCCGATACCCCCGCCAAGCAAAACGGCCAACAGATTCATGATATATCAGTATGGCAAATCTTGGCGGGGGATGCAATCGCTCTGATGTGGTCCCTTTCAGCTTATATGCCCAGAATAAACCGGGCGGTACTGAAATAGATAAAGAGCCCCGTTATGTCCACAATGGTGGTCAGTGCAGGACTGGCGACCAGGGCCGGGTCCAGGCCAAGGGCTGCCGCAATGAGGGGGAGCAGGGCTCCGATAATGGTTGCGCTCAAAACCTGTATGCCCAGGGCAATCCCGATAGCAAAACCAATATTTGCAATATTCATTGAATCGGGAATGCTTGCTCCGCTGGATGTAAAATAAACCCGGACAAAGGCTAAAACGCCCAGAACTAAAGCAAGGAGGAGCCCCACCCGGGCTTCTTTCCAGATTACCTTAAGGATATCCTTAGGATTAATTTCCTTTAGAGCCAGGGCACGGACCACCACGGTCGCGGACTGGCTCCCGGTGTTGCCTCCCGTATCGGCCAGCATGGGCATGTAAAAGGCCAGGATCATAAGGTTCATTAAGGTGGATTCAAAGGACTGGAGTATGGCGCCGGAAACAAGTCCCAGCACGGCTAGAATAATGAGCCAGATTACCCGGTGGCTGAAATGGGTCCATATTGAGGTCTGCAGATAGCCCGTATCCTCGTGTTTTCCCGAAATGGCCATGAACCGTTCCATATCTTCGGTTCGTTCCTGCTCAATAACATCCAGTGCGTCGTCGTGGGTTATGATACCTACCAGGTTCCCATTTGCATCGACAACTGGAAGGGCCACCAGGTCGTACCGGGAAAATTTATAGGTTGCCTCTTCCTGGTCAGCCTCAGCCTGTACAGAAACCACCTGGTCATCCATGATATCCCGGAGTTTTTTATTAGGGTGGGCTAAAATAAGATCTACCAGTCCTACGGTTCCTACGAGGCGCCGGCCCTCATCCAGAACAAAAATTGTGTAAATAGATTCCTTTGCGGGGCCTTCCAGCCGGATTTTATCAAGGGCTTCCCGGACTGTTATATTGGCAGGAAGGGCAATATAATCGGTGGTCATGATGGAGCCGGCGGTGCCCTCCTTATAGGAGGCCAGTTTTTTAATGTCTTCCCGTTCCCGCTGTGCCAGTACGGGGAGCACCGAATCGAACTGTTCTTCCGGTAGGGACTTTAAGAGGTCTACCCGGTCATCCGGAGAAAGGTTCACAACCAGCTTGGCTAAATCATTCTTATTTAATTTTTCTGCGATATGGGATTGCAGTGAACCGGGCAGTTCACAGAATATGTCCGCCGCGGTCTCGAGGGGTAGTTTTTCGAGAACGAGATTAACCTCATCCTCAGAAAGACCTGCAAGAATTTCCGCCGCTTCCGTCGGGTGCCGGTCTTCGATAAACGCAGCAATTTCTTCGAATTTCCCCTCTTCGATGAGGGCTTTGATATCCGGTGCAATGAGTTGATCCAGCATGATTGCCTCCTGATGTGATTAGATGGGGAAGCACTCCTGCTGGCTTGTGGGTTTGCTAATACAGATTTAACTGTTTAGTATGCCAGGAAGGAGGGTTTCCGGTTTTGAACGTTCTGCTGAACGCATAAGTGAGGTTCCGGGGGCTGACTACTACCAGGGCCGTCGGAATCGTTCATACCTGCCTCCTTCGTAAAATGATGGATTGTTAGGTCCAGAATATACACTAATAATGAAAGTTTCAAGATTAGCCGGGGAGCCGGTTAGCCTTTTCTATCTCCATAAAATAACGGACCGTGCCGACCTTTAGTTCGTCTGTGGCTGCGTCGTCGCAGACTATGATGGCCCGCTGGTGCATCTGGAGAGCCGAAATAGGCCACATGTGGTTTATTCCATCCTCTATGGCCGCATGGAGCGCCCGGGCCTTGTTGTGGCCGCTGGCGATAACCACCACTTCCCGGGCATCGAGGACGGTGCCGATGCCGACCGTGAGGGCCGCGACGGGCACCTGGCTGACCTCTCCGTTAAAAAACCGGGCATTCACAAGCCGGGTGTCCAGGGTAAGCTCCTTGTCCCTGGTGCGGGATGAGAGGGAAGAACCGGGTTCGTTAAAGGCCAGGTGCCCGTCGACTCCTACACCGCCGAGAAACAGCTCGATACCGCCTGAGGCTTTAATGGCTGCTTCGTAGTCGGCGCATTCCTTCGCCGGATCCGCAGCCATGCCGTTCAGGATATGGACATTCCGTTCATCAATATCGATGTGGGAAAAAAAGTTGTCCCACATAAAGCGATGGTAACTCTGGGGGTGCTGGGCATCGAGACCGAGGTATTCATCCATATTAAAGGTTACCACATGGGCAAAAGAAAGGCGGCCCTCTTTGTGTATCCGGATGAGCTCCCGGTACACGCCGAGGGGGCTTGAGCCGGTGGGAAGTCCCAGTACGAAGGGCTGGTCCGCGGTTGGATTAAACTCCTGTATCCGGCGGGCTATATAGTGGGCGGTCCAGCGGCTTATTGCATCGTAGTTTGGTTGGATAATGAGTCTCATATATGCTCCTTTTTTGGGCGTATTATAAAAGGTTCTTTTTAAGGTTACCGCCCACCACGGTGGCAAGAATCTGGAATTGTCTGTCAAAGACCACCAGGTCTGCCTCGTTTCCTGGAATGATGGTCCCCCGGCGGGCAAAGCGCATAACCTGGGCGGGGTTGGTGCTGGCGGCCTTAACCGCTTCTTCCAGGGAAAAGCCAAAACGGACCAGGTTCTGTACACCCCGTATCATGGTAAGGCTTGAACCGGCAATGACATCATCAATCTTTCTGTGGAACACCCCATCCCGGAGTACCACCTCTTCACCGTTAGCGATAAAGGGTTCTTCGCTTTGTTCGGTTGGCTTAAGGGCGTCGGTCACAAGGACTATTTTATCGACCGGTTTGTCCCGGCGAAGCAGGGTAAAGAGGTCCGGGTGGACATGGACACCGTCGGCGATGATTTCGCAGGACATTTCCGGATGGATCAGCACCGCCCCGACCGCATTCGGATTCCGGTGGTCCAGTTTGCTCATGGCGTTAAATAGGTGAGTGGTATGGAGAATACCGACCTGCATGCCTTCGACCATGTTTTCATAGTTCGCATTGGTGTGGCCCGCCTGGAGCACTATCCCTTTTTTAACGCAGAAGAGAGCCAGTTCCCTCATGTTTTTTAATTCCGGGGCAACGGTCATGTTTACGATATGACCGCCCGAGGCTTCCCAGAGCTGTTCCATAAAGGAAAGGTCTACGGGACTTAAGGTTTCCGGCCGCTGAACCCCCAGCCGTTCCGGAGAGATAAAGGGTCCCTCCAGGTGGAGTCCCATGATGCGGGCCCCCGATTCCTTTCCGATGGCGGCGGCCACGTTGCGGATTGCCTTAAGCAGGGCCTTCGGTTCCGCAGGATACAGGGTAGGGTTAAAGGCGGTTACCCCATAACCTGCAAGGAGCCGGGACATTTCCACCACCGATTCGGTGGAAGCGTCATCGGTACCAAAGCCGCCGAACCCGTGAATATGGGTATCGATAAGACCCGGAGCGATATAACTGCCCCCCACATCGATAAGTGTTACATCGGAACTGAAACGCTTTTGTTCAAAACGGCGCTGAGAAAAGACATCGGAAATGACTCCCCCTTCGACCAGCACCGCACAATGTTCCATGGCTGCAAAGCCGGTTAAAACCGTACCGTTATGTAAACAGAGTGACGCCATAGAGGCCCCCTTTAGGCTTTTAAATTCCCGCTCCCCTGGGCTACCAGGGTAAACACATCATCCCAATCGAGACGCATATAGCCCCGTACATCGGATAATTCGGGAACCGAGAAGAGTTTTCCGAGAAACATGGAAGCGGCCCCATGGGCCACATCCATCCTGCCGCCGGAAGAAAATTCTAGGCGGCAAGCTACCCGGTCCATCACCTTTTTAAGCCCATCGAGCCGTTCATCATAGACCGTCTGTACCAAATCCTGTCTGGCGCAAATATCTCCATGAAGAAAAACCGCCTCGGGGTCAAAGACTGAGACCACCGGCTTAAGGCTTTCGAAAAGCTCTGCCACAAAGGTTTTATACACCTCATCATCCTGCTGAATCCGGGCCATCTCCTGAAAGCTCATACCAAACTGGCTCCCATCCCCGGGCCGCCAGAGCACACTGGTGAATTCCCCCGCCGCATAGCGTTTGCCATAGTGGAGTTTTCCTCCAAGCACGAGGGCCATACCGACCCCCATGCCAGGTCCCAGGCCGGTGGCATCATTATGACCATGATGTTCCGCCAGAACACAGAGAAAATCCTGCAGCGCCGAGTCGCGGTGCCGGGCCAGGGCTTCCCAGGCACAGCAGTTTGCATCGTTTTCGATAAAAACCGGCACCGGATAATTGCAGCCCACCTCTTTACCAAAGGGATAGTTTTCCAGCTTAAAGGGGTCCGATTTAATAATGGTACAGTCATCGGGGTTAACAATACCCGGAAGTCCTACGCAAATCCCGAGGAGCGGCAGCCGGGTGCTCTCCACTACGGGCCGCATCCGTTCAACCACTTCAGCGAATACCTCTGAAAAATGCCTGCTCTGCACGGTCCCTTCCAATTGATGCAGGGTTGTTCCATATACATCCACCACTACTGCTCTGAATCGGTCTACCTGCAGTTCAAGACCAAGCACACATCCCATCCGTTCGTTAATACGTAACAGTATGGGCCGCCGCCCCCCCTGGGAGGTAACTTCGCCCTCTTCAGCTTCATAGACAACCTTTGCATCGATAAGGGTTTGAATAATGTTAGTTACCGTGGACCGGTACAGATTCAGCTCCCGGGCTATATCGATACGGCTGATGCCGGGCTTTCGCCAGATGGTTTGGGCAACCATGGAAATATTCGCATTCCGTTGAAAGTTATTGTTATTAATCCTCATAACCAGACCTGGGGTCTCCTTATCTGTAATTATAGTATGGTATTTATGTTTGTACAAGACGTGTACAAACAAGTAGTATTGTATGAGGTTTTTGCAAAAAGTCTGTTACTTTTGCAAAAACCTCTTGCAGTATTTTTACATTAACAAGATAATTGTTTACATATTATAGAATAGTAAAAATACTGCATGTACATCTAAGGTTGCTCTTTCAAAACTCACTGAG
>JAAYUZ010000133.1 GCA_012517385.1 Treponema sp.
CTTATCGGTTTTATTTTGATCGGTATTTTGGTTGGAAGCGATGTGCTCAATTGGTTTTATTTTGATAACGCGCTCCTCACTAAGCAAATTGCCGATATACTCCTCATTTTTATTATTTTTGACGGGGGCTTCCGCATTCCGAGGAATGTGTTCCGCAGTGTGGCAGGCCCTTCGCTTACCCTTGCCACACTGGGGGTTGCGCTGACTGCGGCTATATTGGGGCTTCTCATCCATTTTATCCTGCGCCTCGATCTCGTGTATTCCCTCATGATTTCGTCTATTATATCTTCTACCGATGCCGCTGCGGTCTTTATGATTACCAACGCCAACCCGATAAAACCAAAATTGGCGGCCACTTTAAATGTCGAGTCCGCCGCCAATGACCCCATGGCCATACTGCTCACCATTACCTTTATCCAAATTGCGACCCAGGCCTTTAGGTCCCCTGCAATCGCGGTGCTATCCCTCATCTGGCAGTTTGTCGGCGGAGCGCTCTTAGGCTTTGTTTGTTATAAAATTTCTGCCCTCTTTTTGCATTATTTACGGTCCGAAAACCGGGGAAGCTACAATGTCCTCATGATTGGTCTCATTCTCATGACCTACGGGATTGCGGATCTTGTCAAGGCAAACGGCATTATCGCGGTGTTTTTTCTCGGTTTCTTTCTGGGTAACTACAATTTTCCCGCAAAACGGAGCGTCAGCAGTTTTCTTGAGAGTCTTTCTACCATTTTCAACATAGCCCTCTTTATTATGCTGGGGCTATTAGCCTTTCCCCACCGCTTTGTGTATATCTGGAAAGAAGCGCTTATTATCGTCGCCCTTATGATGTTTATAGCCCGTCCTCTGGCGATTTTGCTTTCCACGATTCCATTCGGTTATAACTTTAAGGAAAAACTATTCCTCATGTGGGGCGGTATAAAAGGGGCAGTGCCCATAGTCCTTGCGACTTACCCTGCCGCCCAGGGTATGGATAGCAACGGCTTTATTTTTGACACCATATTTTTCGCCGTTTTCCTGTCCTGCATCATCCAGGGAACCACATTAGGCCCCCTCGCTAAACTGCTCAAGTTTACCGAACCGCGGAAACCGCCGCTTCCCCACAGCATAGAACTCCATTCTCTGCGCTCAAGCGATTATGATATGGTCGAGATTCCCGTGGAAGCCACATCGCCTTATAAAAACACCCCCATATCGAGCCTGAACCTTGATAAGGATATGCTGATTACTTCTATTGTGCGGGATGGAAACATCATTTTGCCCAAGGGAAATACGGTCATCAAGGAAAACGATATCCTGTTTTTTCTTGCTCCCCTTTCCAAGATTGATGATATCCATCGCCTTGTTAACCTAAAAACCTAACTCGCTGTATGTGGAGGTTTAATTATGCGTAATTTTACGTTTTATGTTCCAACCGAAGTTGAATTCGGTAAAGACACGGAAAACAAGGTTGCGAACCTGATAAAAAAGCATGGCGGCAGCCGGGTTCTTGTAGTATACGGCGGGGGCAGCGCTCAAAAGAGCGGACTCCTTGATAGAATTTATAGCCGTCTTAAAGAAGGAGGGATCCCCTACGAAAGCATCGGTGAGGTAAAGCCGAATCCGACCCTGGAGCTCGCCCGGCAGGGGGTTATGCAGGCTCTGGCTATGAAGGCCGATTTTATCCTTGCCGTTGGCGGCGGCAGTGTCATCGATACTGCCAAGGGTATAGCCCACGGGAATGCGAATCCGGGTATTGATATCTGGGATTTCTGGACTGTAAAGGCGAGCCTCAGCCGCAGTACCCCCGTAGGCGTCGTCCTTACTATCCCCGCTGCGGGCAGTGAGACCAGCGCATCGGCGGTGCTGACCAACACCGAAATTGGCCAGAAACGGGGACTCTCCTCTGAATATAACCGGCCAGCCTTTGCCATCCTGAATCCGGAACTTACCTTTACCCTGCCGGTGTATCAGGTCGCCTGCGGAATCACCGATATATTGATGCACACCCTGGACCGGTATTTTGTACCGGAAGAGGACAATGAAACCACCGATGCTCTGGCAGAGGCCCTGCTCAGAACCGTTATCCGGAACGGTGCCATTGCAATAAAGAATACCCAGGACTACCAGGCCATGAGCGAGCTCATGTGGTGCGGCAGCCTTTCCCATAATTCCATAACCGGTCTTGGCAGCCGGGGAGACTGGGCGGTTCATCAACTGGGGCATGAACTCAGTGCCAGGTTTGATGTGGCCCATGGGGCAAGCCTTTCTGCCATGTGGAAGTCCTGGGCTCTTTACGTGTATAAGGCAAATCCTGGCCGTTTTGCCCGGTATGCCCAGGCTGTGTGGGGTATCGGTGATGCCGGTGACGATGAAAAGAAAGCCCTCTCTGGTATTGATGCAACAGTAGCCTATTTTAAATCCCTCGGTATGCCGACAAATTTTAAGGAACTGGGCATCGGAACCTTAACCGATGCTGAACTGGACGAACTGGCCTATCGCTGTACCTATTTCGGAGCCCGCACTATCGGTAACCTGGTTGTACTGGACCAGAAAAAGATCCGGGATGTGTATGCCCTGGCAAACCAGGGTGCATAAAAATCTATTCCAGCTTGATGAACCGGGCTATATACATGGGGCCCATTCCGCCGCTTGTGTCAGGCAGGATGTGGGTTCCGAATTCGGTCTCTTCCCCTTCGGCGCATTCCGGTTTATCGAGCTGCACCATTCCTGCGTATTTTTTAATAAGCCTCCCCGCGACCCCATCGTTTTCTTCCGGTGTGAGGGCGCAGGTCGAGTAGACCAGGGACCCGCCGGGTGCAAGCAGCAGAAAAGCGCTCGACAGGAGGGCCCATTGCCGCATACTGAGGGCCCGGGGGCGGTTCCGGGTCCACTGGGCCAGTGCCCTGGGGTCCGCGATAACGTGACGTTCACTGGAACAGGGGGCATCCAGGAGTATGGCCCGGAACCGCCCCCGCTCGGCTTCCCGCCTTGCCTGGGCCGCTGCGTCAAAGCCGGAGACGGTAACCCGCTGGCGTATGTCAGGGGGCAGATGTCGGTTCAGGACATCGACGAGGCGGCGGCGGCGGTCACTGGAGAGCTCATTAGAAAGGAGCCGCACTTCGCTACCCATTCGGCTCGCGAGCACCAGGGTTTTTCCCCCCGGGGCAGCGCAGGCATCAAGAATTTCTCCCTCTTCTGGAAGTTTTAAGGCTTCGGCCGCAAGGATAGAAGCCCTGTCCATATAGTATGGCTCCTGTAAGCCCTGGCTGTAGGCGACTGCCCTATTAGTTTCCAGCAGTACCGCCCGAAGGCCTTCCCAACGGCTGCCAAACAGGGATGTATAGTAGGTGTCAAAGTCGGAATCTCTCATCAAAATAACATACCTCGTTGCATCAACACATACAGAATAAGCAAATACAGCAGTTCTCCCAGTTCGATTGCAGCACCCAGGCTGTCCCCTGTGTAGCCTCCAAGTCCCTTCTGGTAAAGCCGGCCGATGTAAAGGCCCACGATGACCGCAGAACATACCATGATGGCCAGAGCCAAGAGTATGTCCAGTGATATGGGCAGCAGCATGTCCCATGACATGGGCAGACCGAATGGCAGGCCCAGGAAAGTCCCTAAACATACAAGACTATAGAGCAAAAAAGAAAGGCCGCTCCCGAGGAGACTGAAGCCGGCTTTGCTCCCCTTTGCAAGGGCTCCAAGACCCTCCGCTCTGGCTGGTAAAAAAAGCCCCGGAATAAGGGCTGCCCCGGTCTTGCCCGCCAGGGGGAAGAGGAACAACATATATAGACCCATAACATTCCGGTAAGAGAGGGCCTTCAGGCTCTGGAAGGGCAATGCTGCATGGAGGCTGTAAGAGCTATAGGGGCTGTAAGGGCTGTAAAAGCTGTAGGGACTGCAAAGGTTCAAAAGGTTCAAAATGCTTAAAAGAACCAGGATTTTTGCGGCCATATAGATAATTCCAGCAAAAACCGCATATACCCCCAGCCGGGGGTCCTTCAGTATCTCCTGCCGTTTTTCCCGCTCAAAAGCACCCAGAAAGGCGTCCGCCGTATCGAGGAGCCCATCAAAATGAAACAGATTAAAGACCCCATAAAAGACCGCAAAGGCTGAAAGAACTGCCAGTTCCAGGCTTCTAAACAGGAGGAAAAACAGGGCAAGGCTTAGTCCAAAGAGCACACTCTGGAAGAGGGAGGTAAGAGGAAGCCACAGGTCCAGCCGCTTTACGTTAAAGGTAAAGGAGAAAGGGATTGGAATGCGGCAAACGAGAGACAGGGTGGATAAAAACTGGTCCTTAATATTTTTCTTCGGCATGGGTGCTGTCCGAAACTCCGGCACTTGCAAAGGATGCCATAGTCCTGCTGGTTTTTACCGCCAGTTCGATGATATAACCCGCGAGGACCGCACCGGTCCCTTCTCCAAGATGCATCCCCAGGTCTAAAATCGGCTCCAGTCCCAGGGCTTCCAATACAGGGCTGTGGCCCCGTACCTTTGAACGGTGGCCCGCAAAGAGGAAATCCCTTACGGTCCTGTCCATACTGCAGACCATATAGGCCGCACTGGTTACGGGGAAACCGTCGATAATACAGCCAATGTTTTTCTGCCTGAGCCCGAGCATCAGCCCCGCCATCATGGCCAGGTCATAGCCTCCCAGTTTGCGGAGTATATCCAGAGGCGATGCATAGGGTCTGTGCTTTTCTACAGCCTGGGCTATAACCTGCTGTTTATGAGCCAGGGTCTTGTTATCGATGCCGGTCCCCCGGTCTACGATGGTTTCCAAAGGAAAGCCGCTTGCCACCAGGAGGGCCGCTGCGGTACTTGTGTTGCCGATGCCCATGTCGCCGATAGCCACCAGGTCGTACCCCTGCTGCTGAGCATCCTCTGCGAGGTCTTCACCAGCCTTTAGCGCCCCCATCAGTTCTTCTTCGGTCATCGCAGGCTGATGTAAAAAGTTCGCCGTACCTAATCCAATTTTCTTGTTTAGAAAGCGTCTGCCCGGCGGAAGGCTGGATGCTAGTTTCTCGAGCTCCGAGGTATCTCCTGCGACCCCCGCATCGACAGCCACCAGGTCCCAGGCCGCCTGTGGCCCCGGGACAGCACCTGTGAGGGCGTTCCCTGAACCAGCAGCACCTGTAGTAGCGTTTTCTGCCCCTGTGGTACCAGGTGCAATCTTTTCTAAGCCACCAGGGCCGAGTCCCGAAGCGAGGGCATTTATGGCTGCTCCGCCGGCCAGAAAATTAGCCAGCATCTGCAAAGTCACTTCCTGGGGATAGAGGGACACCCCTTCAGCCACGATTCCATGGTCACCGGCGAACACATAGACCGCCTTTTTCGTTATCTGCGGCGGCACCCTGTTCTGAATTACCGCCAGTTGTATCACCAGGTCTTCGAGCCTTCCAAGGCTCCCTCGGGGTTTTGTCAGATTGTCCAGGTGGGCCTGCATCTGTGCTGCAATGTTGTTCATGTATATCCTCACTTAATGCTTATATAATTTAGGGTCCTTTGTATTACGTTAAGACTCTGTTCTACTTCCTGCCAGGAGAAAAGCTCCAGGTTGATGAGGGGAGGGTTGGGTTCTGCTGCACTTGCTGTTACAAGGGGCTCGAGCCAGGCTTCGTCACCCCGTAGAGGCCGATGGTCCGGCAGCCGTCCATCAAGCCGGGCCGCCTTTTCATCGGTGCTGTGCAGGTGGATTTCCCGGATACGGCCTTTTCGGCTTTGCCAGAAGTCCAGTATGGCATCGGTCTGTCCCAGGTGGCCCGTGTCCATACAGATAGGAATATCCGGCAGCCGTTCCTCCAGGGCTTCGAGCCAGAGGGGCTTAGTATTTTCCGCCAGGAAGCGGTCTCCATAGCTTTCCTGCCAGCCTTTGATGAGATGAGCCAGCTCATCAACCTGCATTTCCTCCTCAGGCTGTACCGGATGGAATACAAAGTGGTCTACCAGGGGGCTCAGGATAGTGATGAGCTGTTCATGGTCCCTGTTCAGCCGGTCCGGCAGGTGGGCCGTGTAGGTAAAGCGGCCCCTGCAGCGGATTATAGTGTTCAGGTCCCGCTCCAGTTCCAGCTTGACCGATCCGTCATATATGAAAAATAGCAGTTCTATATTTTGTATAGCACCCTGGGTCTCTAAAAATGCAAGGTTTTCACCATAGGTGCCGGGGATGACCCAGGATGGGCAGGAGAGGCGGCTCTGCTTCATTTAATCCGCACCGGGATGCCCGCCACGAGGAGTTCCACATGGTCTACCGCCGCGGCAAGGCGGATATTTACTTCCGCCACGAGCCGGTTGTACCGGTGGCTTAATTCATCGTAGGGGATGTTGCCCCAGCCGATTTCGTTAGTCACGATAACCGTATCTTCGGGTAACTTGGCAATTGCCCGTTCAAGTATGGCAGGCAGGTCCTGTTCCCGATGGTAATACAGGATATTATTTACCCACATGGGGATACAATCTATGACAATTCCGGGGTTCCCCGGGGTAGCGGTGAGCAGGGAACAGGCTTCATCAATAGCCCGGTCCAGTTCGATAGGTTCCTCGATGGTGAGGAATTCTTCCCTGCCATCGCTGCCAAGCCGTTCGCGGCGGTGCTTCGCAATTCGTTCTTCCATCTCCGCATCGGTAACTTCGGCGGTGGCAATAAAAGCCAGGGATTTTGAAAATTCACTTCTTGCAATCTGCAGGGCCCGGTAGCTTTTTCCTGCCTTGATCGCACCGGTCAAGAGGTAGCGCAAGGGTGTTTCTCCTTTGGCGGCCTATTCGCTGCAGGATGCTATGGCCCGCATTCGCTCCAGTGTTTCTTCCGAAAGGACATGTTCCATCCGGCAGGCATCCTTTTCGGCCGTTTCCTGGGAAACCCCTACCACATTTTTTAGAAAATTGGTTAAAAAGGTATGCCGTTCCCGGATGGCCTGGGCCTGTAATTCACCCTTTTCGGTCAGGATGACTCCCCGGTACCGTTCATGCTCTAAGAGGCCCCGGTCTTCCAGGGCCCGGAGAGCGGTGAGTACCGAGGGTTTGGATACACCCAGTCTCTGGGCGATGTCCGTTACCCGGACCCCGCCAGAGTCGGAAAGAAAGCTTACTGCCTCAAGATAATCTTCCAGAGATTGGGTCATCCACTATCCTACTTTACGGTGAGTACGAAATTGGGTTCCAGGGTATAGGTTTTGCCAGCTTCGACAACGAGGGCTGTTTCCAGCGCAATGACGCCGAATTCCAGCCGGAAGTTGTGGGTGCCTGGCGCTACCGATACGGTCAGGTCCTTCTGTTTGATGTTATCCACATAAAATTCGATGAGTCCCAGGGGATTTTTATGCTGTTTCCCGAAGAACTTATCAGAGATATTCAGCCTTACTGTAGCCATGAGGGGTACCAGGTTTGCGACGATGTTCTGAGGGCCCGATACCACAATGCCGGCGGCATAATCCTGGTAGCCGGGGGCGGTAATTTTAAGGTTATAGCTGCCAAAGGGCAGGTCTGTTGTAAAGGGTGTGTTTCCTGCTTTTACATTATTCAGGTATACCTCAGCCCCGATAACATTGGCAGAAATGGTGATTTTACCGCTCTGCTGTTTTAGAGTCGCTGCAAGGCTCGTGTTGTTGGTGACCGATACATTTGCATCATAGGGTTCATAACCCGGTGCGGAAATCTGGACCCGGTAGGTACCTGCTTCTACGCTGACATTGACCGGAGCATTTCCCATGCTGGCACCGTTTACAGAAACCTGGGCATTGGGAGCGTTGGCGGTGATACTGAGGGTGAAGAGCTGTTTTACCGGTTGCGGTGCAGGGACTACCTGGGCTGCTCCTAACTGGGCTTTAACTGTAAGTCCGCTGGCGGGAATGGTAATTCTCTGGCGGAATTCGGGGAGTCCTGTTTTCCGCACCAAAAGGTCATAGGTCCCTGGTGCTACCCTTGCTGCAAACTTGGGGTTTGCGATCCCCAGCAGTTTCCCGTTCAGGATAACCTGGGCGGGGCCTTCGCTGGCTTCTATGGTGAGCAGGGCGGTTGCCTGGGCGAATACACCCCCGATACAAAGGAGACTAAGGAGGATCAAAAACATTGAACGAAGATTCCGTTTCATATACACCTCTATTTATAAGAATTATAACGTACCTTGAGTATACCGTGGCAAAAAGGAGATTTCAATTGGTAATGCTGTTTCGATAGCCTTGTTTTTTTTACCCAATGTGCTATGGTTAATAGTGTAAACACTATGGGGAAACGGAGGAAGATATGAAGAAACTTATAGCCATACTTGCCATGGGCGCCCTGGTCGCCACGGGAGCCTTTGCGGAACTGACCCTGGGTATCAGCGGAGCCCAGTATTATCAGGAAGATGCAAATGGCAATCTGCCCAGTCTTCAGGAAGCCTGGAATGATTTCCAGGATGGGACCGGCGTCTATTACGGCGGTTTTGCTGAAATCCTTGGCCGCCATTGGGGGCTGGGGCTGGCGTTTAACTACGCTCCAAGCGGTGGTATTTATTTTGATGATACGACTTATTCACCTTTGTTATCTGTAGACGATTATCAGACTATGTCATACGATGTGAATATTTACCTATCATACCACCTCTTTGGCGGGGCTGCTTTTATTGATCCCTTCGTAGAAGTCGGTTTTGGTATTACTGCCTTCGACTACCTCTACAAAGATAAGCTTAATGCTGATTCCACAGTTGCACCCTATGTCGATGACGATGATCCCCTCTTTGCATCATCCTATACCACAGTGGGTCTGGGTCTTGGTATGAACCTGAAGCCCATCGGTGTGTTCTTTAAGGCCAACTGGTGCAAGGAAGGAAAGAGCACTATAAAGGGAACCTATGACAGCGATTATCCAGATTCGACTCTTGCTGGAACTGAATACTATATTCCAAGTTGGTTTGTCATGCCCTTCCGCTGGACCTTCGGCGCAAAGCTGATCCTCTTTTAATCGGGCGTAACAGCACTGGTGCCGGCGGGGCGATTCAGGTCCTGCCGCAATAAATCCAGTGCCGGCAGGGTGTAAAAAGCCCTGCCGGGCAGCGTTAAGAGTAGAGAGCGCGGGACCTCAGCCGGTTCCGCGCTTTTTTATTCCCGCTATAATATCAACTCTGCTTGCCCTTTCTTCTTTATTACTCTACAGCAACTGGACCGGGTCCACATCGAGCTCAACATAGACGGATGAAATCTTTTTTTCTTCATAGAGGCTGATTGCCCGCTTTACCGCCTGGTGTATGGCTGCCATGGCCTTGCCGCGGAGGATGATTTGTTTTCTGTAGTTTCCGGCGATAATGCTGATAGGGCAGTCAGCGGGCCCCAGGATGTCACAGTCCGATGGAAGTTCCCGTTTTAAGATGGCCGCCAGCTTCTGTACAGCCCGATCGGCCTGCTCGGCCTGTTTGGATCGGACGGTGATCCGGATAAGACGGGTATAGGGGGGAAAGCCCAGGTCCTTTCTCTGGGCCAGCTCATAGCGGTAAAAGCCTTCTATATCGGCCGAGCAGGCGTAGGTGATAGCCGGATCCTGGGGACGAAAGGTCTGAACCAAAACGCGGCCGTCGGGAAAATAACGGCCCGCCCGGCCAGCTACCTGAACAATGAGAGAAAAGGTCCGTTCTGCGGCCCTGAAATCCGGGAGGTGCAATGCGGTATCCGCGAGGACTACCCCTACAAGGCGAACCCCGGGAAAATTAAGCCCCTTGGCTACCATCTGGGTCCCCAGGAGTATATCGATGCCTCCGGCGCGGAATACATCCAGGGTTTCCCTGAGGCTTCCCTTTTTACTGGTAGAGTCCGCATCGGCCCGACGCACCCTGAGGTCCGGAAAGGTCCGCTGGACCTCCTCTTCTATCATTTCGGTGCCGAAGCCCGCAAAGCCCGCCTCCAGGGAGCCGCACTGGGGACAGGCTCTGGGGGGCACTATGGAATAGCCGCAGTAATGGCAGACCGCCTTTCCCAGCTGTTTATGATAGGTGAGGGAGACCGAACAATGTTTGCAGGTAAGTTCATAGCCGCACTGCCGGCAGTGGTAAAAGTAGGAAAACCCCCGGCGGTTCATAAAGAGAATCGTTTGTCTCCCAAGCCGGGCTGTTTCGCGGATTTCTTCTTTCAGCTCATCACTTAAACAGCCCTCGGTTCCTGAGAGGTCCACAATCTTTATATTGGGTGGTGCTCCACCAGAAAGCCGGCGGGAGAGGGCCAGGCGGGTGATGGTCCCCTCTTCCATGAGTTTCCAGGCTTCAGCGGAGGGAGTCGCAGACCCCATGACAAGGGTCGCCCCCTGGTTTGCACAGCGCTTAAAGGCGACCTGCCTGGCATGGTAACGGGGCGTGTTGCCCGATTTGTAGGACCCATCATGTTCTTCATCAATAATGATGAGTCCCAGATTCTGTACCGGCGCAAAGACCGCACTGCGGGGCCCTACCACGATACGGACTTCTCCCCGCCGGATTCGGCCCCATTCGGTAAGCCGGGCACTGCCGGTCATGGCTGAATGAATAGTGGTCGCCACCGGCCCAAAGCGCCGCTGCACCGCTTCCTCAACCTGGTGGGTGAGGGCAATTTCCGGTACTAAATAAATTACTGATTTTCCAGCGGCGAGCATGGCTTCAGCGGCCCGGAGAAAGACTTCGGTTTTTCCGGAGCCGGTTATACCATAGAGATAAAACATGGAGGGCCGCTGAGGGCTCGCCTGTTCCGGTTTTGGTCCTGGCTGGAGCTTTGTTGCAGCTTCGGTTGTATCCCCTGCAGCTGTGGTCCCCAGGATTGCTTCCAGGGCATGTCTCTGTTCATCCGAAAGGGCCAGGGCTGTTTCAGCAATCTGTACCTCCTCGTCAAGGAGGCTTTCGGAACCGGTCTCCCGGCGGCCGGAGGGAATCATGGTAGCAAGGGCTTCGCCGGTGCCGCAGAGGTAATAACTTGCCATCCAGAGGGCGAGCTCTATTTCTTCGGTGCCGAAGATGGCTTCCTTGTCCACCACCCGGCGGATTTTTTTAATTGCCTCAGGAGCTACCCCTTCGGGAGCTTCTTCCCGTTCTCCGATAACATAGCCCAGCAGTTCCCGCCGGCCAAAGGGAGCCATGACCCGTTTCCCCAGGGCCGCTTCTCCCTTTTCGTCCTGGGCATAGGTAAAGCGCTGCTGGAGGGGTACATCAAAGACCAGGTCCAGATACACTAGTTCTGCTCCTCAGAGGGTTTCGTGTTTTCTGCTGATAAAGCCCCCCTGTTTGAACCGACCCCGCCGATATTCCCACTATTATTACCGGGGCTGTTATTATCTGGGCTGTTCAAGAAAGCCCGGAGCTGCTTCAGGTCTTCCCAGGCGGGCCGCTTAAGGCCTTCGTCCCGGAGGAGGGCGCTGGGGTGGTAGGTCGGAAGGAGGTGAATCCCCTGGTACTCGAAAAAGCGGCCCCGCAGGCGGCTGATGCCCTCGGCGGTACCCAGGAGGGCCTGGGTGGGCACCCGGCCAACCGTAAGGATTGCCCGGGGCTTCAGCAGGGCAAGCTGACGCTGCAAAAAGGGAGCACAGGCGGCAATTTCATCCTGTTCCGGGTCCCGGTTATTCGGGGGTCTGCATTTAACCACATTGGCGATAAAGCAATTGGTATTTCTATCCAGATTGATGGCCGCCAGCATCTTATCGAGGAGTTGTCCCGCCCTGCCGACAAAGGGCCGGCCGGTGCTGTCTTCATCTGCCCCGGGCCCCTCGCCAATCACCATCACCAGGGGCTGGGAAACTCCTTCGCCGGGAACCGCCTGATGCCGGCCCTGACAGAGTTTACAGGCCTGGCAGGCCCGCACTTCCTCTGCGATAGCCTCAAGACTGTCCGAGCCTGCAACATCTCGGGGCCTATCATCATCAATATGATACTCTTCCCGTTCCCCGCGGTAGCCGGTCCCTAAAAAATCCGATGCCAGGTCGAGGAATTGTAAAAGCTGTTTTTTTTCATCCCCAGTCATGGTTCTATTCAAACCGATGCACGCATAAAACGCAAGGGGGATGTATCCAATAGGCGATATTTGTTACACTGCTATCATGAAGCCAGGAACGCTGCACCTCATACCAAGCCCTATCGGCAGTAATACGGATGTCCTCGCACCCTATATCCGTTCCATTCTGGAGTCGGTACCCTATATCATTGCGGAAAATGAAAAAACCGTCCGCCGTTTTCTTGCAACCCAGATGTCATCGGAACTGCTTGCTGCTAAACAATTTGCAATCTTAGATGAACACACCCCATTCCAGGATATGCCAGCCCTGCTCGATCCCATCCTTGCAGGTCAGGATGGGGCCATCATTTCCGAAGCGGGGCTCCCCTGTGTGGCTGACCCGGGCTCAGCCCTGGTGCAGCTTGCCCATAGTCACCATATTCCGGTAATGCCCCATCCCGGCCCGTCGGCTATTTTTCAGACCCTCATGGCCAGCGGCCTCAATGGCCAGCGTTTTATGTTCGAAGGCTACCTTCCCATTCAGGAACAGGAACGGCTTGCCCGGCTCCGCTTCCTGGAGAGTCTTTCCAGCCGGGAACAGATGAGTATCCTCTGGATTGAGACTCCCTATCGGGTAAAGAGTCTTTTTGCAAGTCTCTGCAGGGCCCTCCGGGAGGACACATCTCTTACCATAGGTCAGGCCCTTATGACTGAAGAATCCTTTATTTACACCGCCACCGTTGGTGACTGGAAAAAAGGTGCGATCGAATTAAAAAAAAGTCCCGCGGTTTTTGCCATACAGGCCCTGCCAGTAGCGGCGGGTCTCAGGTCAAATAAGTCTGGGGGTAAAGCTGTAGGTAAACCTAAGAAAGA
>JAAYUZ010000019.1 GCA_012517385.1 Treponema sp.
GCGCATATGTTCAATGATATGGGTCGCACCGGCCAGTTCGACTGGTTCATCACGGGATCCATGGTTGTACCAGACACCAACGGCCGCAACATCCGTTGCGGCCGTTGACTCAACGAGGAGCCGGAGCCCCCCGTTAAAGGTTGTATCGAAAATCAACTAACCTCTCCGGCCCTGTTTTTCATCTCCAGAGGCTTCGATTGCATCAATATACGATAGGTTCAAGCGACCCATCTTATCAATTTCGAGAAGTTTCACCGGTATATGCTGGCCTTCCTTAACCACATCGGTAACATTGGCAATCCGCTGCCGAGACAGCTTGGAAATATGACAGAGCCCTTCCTTGCCGGGGAGAATTTCGACAAAGGCGCCGAAATCCATAATCCGCTTCACTACACCATCATAAATACGCCCAACCTCAGGGTCTTCTACAATACCAATAACAGCCGCCCGGGCATCCTCAGCGTTTTTCGAGGTTTTCCCGTAAATAGTGACGGTTCCATCATTTTCAGTATTGATGGTTACCCCATATTGTTCACAGAGGGCCTTAATAGTTTTGCCACCAGGACCGATGAGGGCACCGATTTTATCCGTATCAATTTTCAGTGTAACAATTTTCGGTGCAAATTCACTAATATTTTCAGTGGGCTTATTCAAGGTCTGGTTCATGATGGAAAGAATGTGGAGCCGTCCCCGTTTTGCCTGATCCAGGGCCTTTCGCATGATCTCAGGGCTTACTCCTGCTATCTTAATATCCATCTGAAAGCCCGTAATACCGTCTTCAGTACCGGCAACCTTAAAGTCCATGTCACCCAGATGATCCTCTTCACCGAGAATATCTGACAGGACCGCATAACGGCTTCCATCGGTAATAAGACCCATGGCAATACCAGCGACGGGCTTTTTCATGGGGACCCCAGCATGAAGCATAGACAGGGTACCACCACAGACGGTTGCCATAGAGGAAGAACCGTTAGATTCAAGAATTTCTGAAACAACACGAATCGTATAGGGGAATTCTTCCTTAGAAGGAACCATGGCTTCCAGGGACCTGCGGGCCAGGTTTCCATGGCCGATTTCTCGGCGGCCTGTTCCCAAGCGGCCTACTTCGCCAACCGAGAAGGGCGGGAAATTATAGTGAAGAATAAATCGTTCCCTTTTATCCCCATCGATATCATCAAAAATCTGTTCATCAAAGACAGTTCCCAAGGTGGTTACTGCCAGAGCCTGAGTTTCACCCCGGGTAAAAAGGGCAGAACCATGGGTGCGGGGAAGAACCCCAATCTCACAGGTGATAGGTCTGATATCTTCGGTTCCACGACCATCAACCCGAATACCCCGTTCAAGAATGGATGTACGAAGTATTTCGTATTCCATTTCTTCAAAAAGGGCATTAAATTGTTTCATCTGTTTTTCATCGGCGAGCTGTTCCGCATATTGGGCAGCCAGGTCATCTTTTACGGCCTTAATTGCGGCGGATCGCTCATGCTTTCCCTTAACAAAACAGGCTTCCTGCATTCTTGGGAAGGCTGCAGCACGGATTGCGTCCCGATTTTCAAGCACAGTCTGTGATTCCAAAAGCGGAAGTTTCTCTTTTCCGGCAAGTTCCCGAAGCTTTTCCTGGAGATCACAGAATTGAATAATTACCTGGTGGGCTTTTTCAAGGGCGGCGATCATAAGATCTTCTGATACTTCCCGGCCGCCCCCTTCTACCATGGTAATTCCATCCCTGGTGCCAGCTACGACGATTTCAAGATCTGACTTATCAATCTGATCATAGGTGGGGTTTACAATGAGTTCATTACCGATTGCACAGACCCGAACCCCGGCGATAGGTCCATTAAAGGGAATGTCGGAAATATGAACCGCTGCGGAGGATGCTAAAATTGCAAGAATATCCGGAGGATTCACCTGATCTGCAGAA
>JAAYUZ010000134.1 GCA_012517385.1 Treponema sp.
AGAAGTGCAAGCCATGTTCCGCCGGGTTATTCCAACGGGAATTAAACATGGAACTGTCACGATCCTGTATAGGGGACTCTCTATCGAGACAACTACCTTTAGAACCGAAGGGACCTATTCGGATGGCAGGCGCCCCGATACGATACGGTTTGCCAACACCATAGAAGAGGATCTGTCCCGGCGTGATTTTTCTATGAACGCCCTCGCCCTTGAATTGCCCGAACAGCGCCTCGTAGATCCCTATGATGGGCAAGCTGATATAAAAAAAAGAATTATCCGCTGTGTAGGGGAAGCTGCAGAACGTTTTTCTGAAGATGGTTTGCGCCCCCTCCGGGCAATCCGTTTTGCAGCCCAGTTGCAGTTCTCAATTGAGCCAAATACCCTGGCTGCCATCCCTTTAGCCCTTCCCATAACCGCAAAGGTTGCCATAGAGCGGGTTCGGGATGAACTTGATAAGATTCTTGGCTCTGAACAGCCCTCACAAGCTTTTAGATTGATGGAAGCTACGGGGATGCTGTCCCTTTTTCTCCCGGAATTGCAAGCCTGCCGCAATGTGGAACAGAAGGGCTTTCATCAATTTGATGTACTGGACCACCTGCTCCTTTCCTGTGACGCCGCCCCCAGGGATAAACTCGTCGTAAGGCTTGCAGCCCTTCTTCACGACATCGGTAAACCAGCGGTTCGTGCGAAGGATGAGCTCGGCATCTGGACCTTTTACCGACATGAGGAAGTATCGACTAATATGGCCCGGGATATTTTGAGCCGTTTAAAGTACCCCAATGCGGTTATCGACCAGGTATGTCATCTCATAAGTGTCCACATGTTTCATTATAATGATAGTTGGACCGATGCTGCAGTACGCCGTTTTATTGTCAGGGTCGGAGAAGCTGCATTAGAAGATCTCCTGGACCTGCGCCGGGCCGACACCTGGGGAACCTTCGGGAAGGAACCTCCAGCGGGTCTTAATCAACCCTTGGTGGATCGGGTGCATAGAGTACTAGCAAAAGATAAGGCACTATCAATAAAAGATTTAGCAGTGAATGGAGAAGATTTGGCCCAATTAGGGATTCCGCGGGGGCCGGTTATGGGAAGAATATTAAAGGAACTGTTTGAAACCGTACTGGATGATCCCGGACAAAACACAAAGGAGACCCTTTTACGAATTGCACAAAGGCTCCATGAGAAATTGACCTGAGTAACGTATTAACGGATTACCCCTTCGAGGGGTCGGTAATTGCGGTATAGGCGATCCTTGCCGCAGCCTGCTCTGCTTCTTTTTTATTTTTACCGATTCCAGGCCCATATGTTACGCCATTAACGTTAACCTCTACCCAGAACATTCGTTCATGATCGGGGCCGGTCCGTTTAAGCAGCGTATAAATAGGATAAGTTCTAAACAGGTGTTGGCTTTTTTCCTGGAGCAGGGTCTTATAGTCCCGGTGGTGTTGATTGGTTACCACCCGTTCAATTTCAACCTCAATATACTTGCTAATAAATTCGAATACAGCCTTGTACCCAGAGTCTAAATAGTAGGCGCCGATGAGGGCTTCGAGGGCATCGGCTAAAATTGCTTTTTTTGTTCTGCCCCCAGAGAGCTCTTCCCCTTTTCCGAGGATCAGTAAAGTATCAATCTGAAGTTCCCGGGCAATCCCTGCAAGGGTATCCTCAGATACAACAACAGACTTGATTTTTGCAAGTTCTCCCTCTGGCTGCTCGGTAAGTTTTTCATATAAGAGTGTAGCGGTACAGGCACCCAGAATTGCATCACCTAAAAACTCGAGCCGTTCATTATTTACTTTTTGTGGAAATTCATTTGATGCAGAGCGGTGAACGAAAGAAAGGTTCAGAAGATCAAGACTTCTGAACCTTATTGCTGCGGTCTTCTGAAAATCAAGCAGCACCTGTTTTCTGGCGCTATTGACTGTTATTGACCCAGCGGGGACCGCCTTAAAGGTGCGATCCTTCACTGTCTTACTTTTGCTGGGATTTAATGAATTCGTAGGCGTCCCGGACAGTCTCGAACTCGTTTGCTTTCTCATCAGGAATAGAAATACCCATTTCTTCTTCGATAGCATACACAAGCTCATAGGTATCCAGACTGTCTGCGCCTAGATCCTGCCGGAAAGAAGCATCCAGGGTGATTTTGCCCTCATCGATCTCTAATTTTTCAGCGATCAGCTTCTTCATTTTCTCAAATAATTCATCCATCTTAGTAATCTCCTTATCCTATTAGGCTTTGGACTCGGGAACGATTACCTGCTTGCCGCGATAAAACCCGCATTTCGGACAAACCCGATGGGGAAGAACACGGTTTCCGCAGGTGCTGCACTCAACGAGTGTGGGCGCGACAAGCTTCATATTGATGGATTGCCGACGCCGGGTCCGAGCTTTGGACGTCTTAAACTTAGGAACTGCCATATCAAAAACCTCACTTAAGTCGTTGTACCGGTAGAGTCTGACACAATCTAAACAAAATGTCGTAGATTGTCAAGATCAAATTTCCGGATGATTCTAAAAAGAGGCCCTATCATACTTTTTTTTCAAAGCTTCTGCAACTATGGGAGGGACCATGGTTGAGACATCTCCCCCAAAAGATGCCAGTTCTTTGATCGCTGATGATCGGAGTATAAAATACTTTGGATCGGTGGTCATAAAAATTGTTTCAATTGAAGGATTAAGCCCCTTGTTCATCATGGACAGGTCGAATTCATATGCAAAGTCTGATACCCCTCGAACCCCCCTGATAAGAACTTTTATATTTTCTTTGCTGAGATAGTTCACTATAAGAGAATCCCACATATCTACATGTACATTTGACCAGTGAGAAACCAGGTTTCTCATCATGGCGACCCGTTCTTCTGGAGAAAAAAGGTACTTTTTCTCACGATTTACCGCGACTATAATATGCAGTTCATCAAATATTTCAACTGCCCGTTCAATAATGTTAATATGTCCATATGTTGGAGGGTCAAAGGATCCTGGAAAAACTGCTCGTAACATAATGAAAAGAGCATACGAGAGCATAATTGCTCCGTCAAGGGCTTTAAAGTGTAAGATTTTTCATATATGGTTTGACGAGTCGGCCTTGCTCAGATAGAATATACATCATGAAGAATAACCTGCGGTATCTATTCAGTCTAACATTTGTTGTAATCACCGCTCTTTCTTGTCAAACTCAGCAGAGCGCTTCTCTAAAAACACAGCAGCCTATACATGAACCGTCACCCACATCAGAGATTGAACCAGTAATAGAAACAGCTACTGTTCAGACAGAACCTGCCATTGAAGTAAAAGATGAAACATATTTTGATCCTACGAGCATAAGCAAGGAAGTTTTTGATGCAACCAAGGGTGAAGTTCAGGCCCTGATAGAAGAATTGAACCAGCTTATACGGGATAAAAATTATACAGCCTGGGTTCAATACTTAAGCCCCGGTTATAGGGAATCATTAAGCAATCCAGAATTTTTAAAGACCGTTTCTGAATCGAGCAGGCTTAAGAATCAAAAAATTGTATTAAAAAGTCTGGAAGATTATTTTTTATATGTGGTTGTTCCATCCCGGGCAAATGACCGGGTCGATGATATCGAATTTATTGGTCAAAACAGGGTAAAAGCATATACTATTACCAGTAAAGGACAACGGCTTCGTCTGTATGAGCTTGAAAAAACTAATGGGAATTGGAATATTGTTAATTGAGGAAAGGCCTTAGGAGGAAACAATGAAAACTTGGAATCGAATAGGTGGATTGCTGATTGTGTCACTGTTAACAATAACAGCAGCATTCGGTCAGACAAAAACCAATGATAAGGAACTTTCGGTTGAGGAATCCTATCTGCAGGAATCGATTGAGCAGATGGTGATCCGCGAACAGGCCAGAGCCGACAGTCGGGACATGAAGCTCGTAGCCCTGGAGTATATTGGAGACGCTATTAAGGGTGGCCGGACTAATCAGGAAATACAAAAAACCCTGGAATACCTTGCTCTGGAAGGTATTGTCTATCAGGCCCGGGAAGGTGGAGTCGGCCGGTTAATCAATAACTATCCCGATGTCCGTGCCAAGGCTGCACAATACCTTGGAGAACTTGGTACTAAGGAAGCCAAAGATGTGCTTGTGAAAATGGTTTTAAGTGATCCAGAGCCGATGGTATTAACAGAGGCGGTAAAATCTTTAGGTAAAATCGGCATTAATGACAATGATGAAGTTACAACCGCAATTTCCTGGATTGTTACCCGTTTTGACATTCTTAACCCTGACAATATCTTAGCTCTTTCAGCCCTGGAGGCTTACGAAAAACTTGCTGAGAAGAACGGCGGTATAAAGGATCCTTCTGCAGTACGCACAATCATCAGAATTGCAGAGGGTAATTATATCCGTCCGGTCCAGGCCCGGGCACGGGAAACGCTGAACACCTTGAGAAAATATACCGCTCAGCAGAATAGCAAGACCGGCGGTCAGAAGTAGTAGAGCCTTTGTAAAAGAATCCTGGCAGCCCAGGAGCCTGTTGGACTATAAACGTGGTTCCTTGCCAGGGTCTTTTTTTTACCCTTGATAACTATACATTTGTTAAGTATAATATAGTTATGGGTACCGTACTGATCGGGACATCGGGCTATTCCTACCACGAATGGGTGGGACCGGTATATCCCGAAGGAATGAAAGCCAGTGAATATCTCACCTATTACAGCACCCTCTTCCCTGCGGTGGAACTGAATTTCAGCTATTACAGAATGCCTGAACAGGTTCAGATACGCCATATACTGGAAGAAAGCCAGAACAGGCTTATGTTTTCGGTAAAGGCCCATGAATCTCTGACCCATAGGGTGGATTCTGCCATATGGCAGGAAGAGGCCGCCACATTTTGCCATGCCTTGGAGCCCATGGCTGCCAATGGTCGCTTGGGAGCTATCCTGCTTCAGTTTCCCTTTTCTTTTCATTATGAGGCGGACCAGCGGCGGTATTTAGACAGGTTGCTCAAAACCCTGAAGGATTTTCCGGTAGCTGTAGAGTTTAGAAACAGCCAGTGGTTTAATAACAGGGTCATCGAGGGATTCCGGGAGCGGAATATTTGTCTTGTATCCCTGGATATGCCATCCCTTAAGGGCTTACCTCCCGTGTTAGATGTGGTAACCGCCCCCTTTGCATATCTGAGGATCCATGGCCGCAACGGGAATACCTGGTGGGGGTCAGATGGGGCGGAACGGTATAACTATCTATATAACGATCAGGAACTCCAATCCTTTGTAGATCGCATCAGGTTGTTATTGACCCATGCTGAACGGGTTTTTGTATTTTTTAATAACCACCGGCGGGGCCAGGCAGTTCAAAATGGCCAAAGCCTTGTAGCGCTGTTAAAAAAGGCGGGTCTGCCATGCGGGACATAAATGGCAAGACCGCGGCCATTGTACACATCAATGTGACCGGTTTTGCTTCGGCGGTGGCTATGACCCGGGACCGGTCCTTGAGGGACAAGGCCTTTGTTGTAGCAGAACCGCGGGCCGGCAGGGCGGTGCTGCTGGATGTCTCACCCCGGGCTCTGGAAGAGGGGCTTAAACCGGGGATGGCCCTTTCAGAGGCAGAACGAAGGGTTCGAAATTTGCAGGTACTCCCCCCCGATGCGGAGGCGATGAGACGGGCCAGTGAAGCCCTATTTGCCGTGGTTAAGCCCTTTGCGCCCCTCATAGAGCAGGTCCCAGGGGGGCACCTCTATCTGGATCTGTCTGGTACGGGACGGCTTTTCGGGCCGCCGTCGGATACGGCCCTCCGGATCCGACGGGATATCAATGAAAAACTCAATCTGGATCCGGCCCTGGCGGTGGCCCCAAACAAACTGACAGCCAAGGTCGCCACCAGGACCTTGCGTCCCGCAGGTTTTGCGGCTATTCGAGTTGATGAAGCGGCGGATTTTCTTTCCTGGCAGGATATACGGCTCCTTCCTGGCATTGGTCCCGCCTTGTGCAAACTGCTCCATACCGCAGGGCTCTATACAATCGGCGATGTGGCGGACCTCTCTGACAGTGAAGCCAAAACACTGCTGGGGAAACAGTATAAAACCCTGTTATATTCAGCCCGGGGCATTGATACGGAACCGGTCTATGATTGCACCCAGCTGAGGCCCTCCATTGCACGGGAATTACAATTTCAGGGAGCCGTATCAGAACGGGAAGTTCTGCGGGGTGCCCTCATGGCTCTGGTAGAAGAGGCCGGCATGGTGCTGCGTCAACAGCGGCTGGCGGCCCGCTCCTTAGGTCTGGTATTGGAGTATGCTGACGGAGTGCAGCGCCGGACTAACAAACGATTTCATGAAGCCCTGAGCCTGGATCAGCCCCTTTATCGGGAGGCAGAAACCTGTCTTGGTATAGCGATGGATCGAAGGGTCCGGATCCGCATGATCGGGATTGAACTCGGGGAACTTGAACGGGATTACGGCGAGCGGGACCTTTTTATGCCAGAAACCGGCGAACCGCAAAGTCGGCTTCAGCGGGCCCTGGATATAAACCGCAAGCGCTTTGGGATGGGGGCCCTGGTTCGGGGCACTACCCTCTTAGCGGAAAAGTATGCAACAACATGAATGTACGGCTTGGCATCAAGACAGCCTATTCGCTCCTCTATGGTCCCCAGCGGCCCGAATCTATCGTGGAGCGGGCCGCCAGCTATGGCGTACAGGTCCTGGGGATAACCGATCGGAATAGCCTCTATGGTCTCCATGAATTTCTGGAAGCCTGTAAGGAATGGGGTATTACGCCCCTCATAGGCTGTGAGTTCACCAGTACATCCGGTTCGGTAACAGCCCTGGTGTTAGAAAAGCGGGGCTTTTCCCGGCTCTGTGAACTGCTTACCGCCCTCGCTCCTTACCGAACAACAGGAACAGAGGTAAGTCCTGAAATCTTAGGCCCCCTTCTAACAGCGGAAACTGACAATGAAACTCGAAAGGATCTAGGGGCTCTCGCGTTCATTAGTGCTGAGCCATTTTGGCTAGCCTATCTTAAAGGGAAAGTTCCCGTACTGTATGCCGCCTGCGGTCCAGGCAACCTGTCGGCCATCGGTTTTGCACGGATCCACCATATTCCCCTCATCGCTCTGCAGAATGCCTATTTTCTTTCTTCAGAGGACTATCCGGTCCATCGGGTTTTACGGGCCATAGCTGCCAATAAAACGCTGGGTACCCTGGAGCCAGGGGACTGCATCGATGAAGCGGCGGTACCCAATCATATATTGATGGATGAAAGGGCCTACAGCCGCTTTTATCGGTCCTGGCCGGAGGCCCATCAGGCGGCGCTCGACCTGGTTCGGCAGGTCCGCTGTACCGATCCCTTTGATGGCTATATATTTCCGGTCTATGAAAGTCGTAACAAGGAAAAACCCGAAGATATGCTGCGCCGGCTGGTCCTGGAAGGGGCTGAACAACGCTATGGGGAACTTTCTGATGCCATACTGGACCGGATTGACTATGAATTAACTATTATCAACCAAAAAGGATTTGCGTCCTATTTCCTTTTCATGCATGACATTGTAAGCTTTGCAGACCGAACCTGCGGCAGAGGTTCCGGAGCTGCGTCCATTGTGTCCTATAGCCTTGGCATCACCAACGTGGATCCCATTGCCCACCGGCTTTATTTTGAGCGGTTTTTAAATCTATCGCGGTTGGACCCACCGGATATTGATGTAGATTTTCCCTGGGATGAACGGGATGCACTTATTAAAAAAGTTATCGCACAATTTGGTAAAGAATACTGTGCCCGGGTGGCTAATCACAATCGGTTCCGTTTCCGTTCTGCCCTGCGGGAAACCGCCAAGGCCTACAGGTATTCGGAAGTTGAAATTTCTGCCCTGGAACGGCAATTACAACGGGGTATACTGCATCTGGAGGAACTGGCGCAAAGTCGGCGGTCCGAGTGGGCCCAGGTTGTGCATATGGCGGAACAGCTCGAAGGGCTTCCCCGGGGGCTGTCCACGCACTGCGGGGGACTGGTCATCACCCCTGAACCAATTCGCCGTTATGCGCCGATAGAAAGCTCCCCGGAAGGCTTTCCCCTGCTCGCCTGGGAGAAGGAAGGGACTGAAAAGGCCGGTCTGGTAAAACTTGACCTTCTGGGAAATAGATCCCTTTCGGTGATCAGGGACGCCCTCGCAAACCTTAAAAATGATGGCATTACCATAGACTTTCTGCGGACCGACCCGACCAGAGACCAGGCAACTGTTGAAGCCCTCGCCTGCGGTGATACCCTCGGCGTCTTTTATATAGAGTCTCCTGCCATGCGCCAGCTGCAAAAAAAGACCGGCCGGGGAGATTTTGACCACATTGTCATCCATAGTTCCATAATACGGCCTGCGGCAAATCGATTTATTGAAGAATACGTACGCCGTCTAAAGGGCGGTGCCTATAAAAGCTTGCATCCTCGACTAGAAAATATTTTATCTGAAACCTATGGCATCATGTGTTATCAGGAAGATGTATCCAAGGTGGCGGTTGCCCTTGCTTCTTTCAGCGAGGCCGAAGCGGATGCCCTGAGGAAAATTATTGCAAAAAAAGCAGGGGGAACAAAGCTGGCAACCTTTAAGGAACTATTTTACAAAGGATGCCAGCAAAACCAGGTCCCCCTGCCTGTTATAGACGAAGTCTGGGCCATGATGCTTTCCTTTGACGGATATTCTTTTAATAAACCCCATTCGGCTTCCTATGCCATGGTTTCCTTTCAGTCGGCCTATCTCAGGGTACACTATCCCGCCTATTTTATGGCTGCGGTGCTTTCTAACCAGGGGGGGTATTACCATCCCCTGGCCTATATAAGCGAATGCCGCCGGATGGGGTTGCAGGTTACAGGCCCAGATATCAATACCAGCCAGTATCGCTATTACGGAAAAGACAAGAATGTGGTGGTGGGGCTTATGGCAATCCGGGGGCTCGGAGCAGAAACCGCTCAACAGCTGCTTGCTGAACGACAGCGGCGGGGTCCCTTTCATTCCCTTCAGGATGTTACAAGGCGGCTCCGCATTTCCCGGGATGAGCTTGCGGCCATGACGAGTTCTGGCCTTTTTGACAGTATTTCAAAGGTGAGCCGTCCTATGCAGTTTCGTATTCTGCTTACTGAACAGGAAAAACAACATGAACCGGAGCTCTTCTCTGCAGCGGAACCACAATTTCCGGTCTACGGTACTGAAAACAGGCTTGTAAATATAAACAACCGAGACCAGGCTGTGCAAAAGCAAAAAACAGCAATAGATATGGAGTCCCGTTGGCAGGAATTTGAGACCCTTGGATTCCTTCGTTCTGGACATCCATTAGACCTGTGGAATGTTCCGCAGGGACTGTCAAACATACAACGAATCTTTGCGGCGGATCTTGCCAGCTATGTGGGACGGCGTGTTCGGCTTATCGGCTGGCCCATTACAAGAAAAGATGTCTGGACCATACGGGGAGAAACCATGACCTTTATAAGCTATGAAGATGAAACCGCCCTCTATGAAACAGTCCTATTCCCCCCGGTTTATCAGAAATATCGAACCATACTTTTTGATATTCAACCCTTTTTACTGACAGGCCTCGTAACCCAGCAGCAGGGGGCTGTCAGTCTGGAATTAGAAGGGCTGGAAAAACTTTCTCTTCGTAATGGCGAGGAGCACTACAATTCTATGAAGACAGCCCACCATTTGAAGCTGCCGGCCTTTTGAGTATCGGCGATTCAGTAATTTGAGCCGATTTATCCTGGTTCAAGGTTCTTAATTTTATGGCATTTCTTATACGGTAAATATAGAGGGCAGCCAGATGGTCCTGAGGGTTCTTTGCATAACATAATTTGAATAGTTTCAGCGCTTTTTCATAATCCTTTTCAAAGTATAAATGAACCCCCTGTTCAAAAATATTTTTTGATTCGATGAAATATATTTTTTCTTTCGGGGGGTGCACTTCGAGCAATTCATAAATATCACAGGGCTGAGATTTTCCTTTAACGAGAACCGTATCAATCAGACGACTTTGGAAACCCGCTTCCTTTACATAGCTTTGCATAGCACCGGAAAGCAAAATGGGAACATTGTAGGTTCGGGTTAAGGATTCTATCCGGCTTGCCAGATTGACCGAGTCGGAAATAACCGTGCTTTCGATTCGCTGCTGTTCACCTATTATTCCGAGCATAACCGGTCCTGTGTGTATGCCTATTCCAATCTGGATTGGCTGGAGTCCATAGGATAGCCGCTCATTATTGTATTCATTAAGTTTTTCCTGCATGGCCAAACTGGCCCGCACCGCATCCTGTGGGTTTTCAGGAAAGAGGGCCATAATACCGTCACCGATGTATTTATCAATAAAACCATGATAATTACGGATAATTGGGCCAATGCGATTAAAGTATGAATTGATGAAGTTAAAGTTTTCCTGAGGACTCATGGTTTCTGAAAGACTTGTAAAAGAACGAATATCTGCAAACAGGATTGTGATAGAACGTAATGTCTGATCCCCTAATTGAATATCGTTAATACTTTTTTTATTCAAAAAATTAAGAAATTCGTTAGGAACAAACCGTGACATGGATTTATTCACCGTGGTTAATTCATCAGAAAGCTGTTCTACCCGGGTGAAAGAGTGAGAAAATAAGCGTGCCAAGGCGAGTGATTGCAGAAAGATAAAGCTGAAAAGTCCAAGTGGAAGCAGATATGTGGTTTGGATAAGGTTCTTGGAATAGAGCACATCGTTGATTGCAGTGAGGGTAAACAGGATAAACCCGGTAGCTATAAGTGGTGCATTTTCCCGTTTACGTATCCACGCAATGGCTATGCAGACCAGTACAAAGAGAAGTCCTGCAATTGCTGTAATTTCCATCGGGGTGACGAGACGGTTAAATAACCTCAGGGGTAGTACCACCGCTAAAATGGTAAATAAAAGCGCTGGAGTGAGCATAATGCTTAGACCCAGTGAAGGGATATCCTCGGGGAAAAGTTCTTTGAAAAAGAGGCCAAAGAAAAGGGCTCCAAGATAAAACACACTCAGTTCAAGTTTTATCTGTATTTCCCAGGAAATATGAGGAATAAGATGGGTTAACGCTATAGATCCGGTTGTTATAACCCTGAGGGCCACAATTATACAGAAAAGGCCAAAAAAGAGGGGGGACCTGTCCTTTGGTCTAAATATAAACATAGCAATGTTATACAAACCTATGATCAGAATGGAGCCAAAAAGGAAGAGTTCACCCATCAAAGACCGGTTATAATAATTTTGTATGCCCTGGGCGGTGCCAAAAACAATAGGTTTCCATTGTCCCCCATGCCGATAGTCCCGGTTCGCAACGAAAAGAAAAATATCAAGCTTGTTCTTTTCCGGGGTGACATAGTAAACTTCTGGCCTAAATTCTCCCATAACAAGCCTGTTATCCAGGCTTGCAATGCCATTATTACCAATAAGCCTCCCATTTATATATAATTCATAGGAACTGACCATTTGAGGAACATAAAGACCATACACCTGTGAGTCTGGCAGCATAAGGGTAAGTCTATAGGTTGCGGAACCTTGAACCGGAAATTGCTTGCCACCATGGCTGCCGCTGTTCCAATAAGAAGGGATTACGGGCCAGGCATCGGGCTCTACATTTGTCTTTGCAAGTTCCTCTGCATCTACTATTTTTCTTTGCCACCAAAAGGCCCATGCTCCGCTTAATTCTATGGTGCGACTATTGGAGAATTGTACCGAGGTAAGGTCCATGATTCCTGAATTGGCCATTGGAAACTCCTCGGAAACAAGAAAGGGCACTATAACTAGCACGAAAAAGCAACTAAAAAACCATTGTTTGTTCATCAATATTATCCTGCTTAAGGAAATTATAATCTATTTCTGGCTACTATAATAAAGTTTATTTGTATTATATAGTCATCATATGATGAATTGATATAAAAAATCATCAAATCAATTTTTTTTAAGGAAATACATGGTACCTACTACGTTTACCCAGCTCGGACTGAATGAGTCATTATTAAAAGCAATAATAAAAGAGGGATACACCGAACCCACTTTAATTCAAAATCGTGCAATACCGTCCATTCTTGCGGGCAAGGATGTCTTAGCCAGTGCCCAGACAGGGACTGGAAAAACCGCAGCCTTCGCACTGCCCATATTGCAGCATCTTTACGAAAATCCAGGTTTTGCAGGACCCCGTAATATACGAGCCCTAGTTGTGGCTCCAACCCGGGAACTGGCAGCTCAGATCAATGATTCTTTTTCAACCTATGGTCGCTTCTGTGGTTTAAAAAATGATGCTGTTTTTGGCGGTGTTGGAAAATCAAACCAAATTCACGCCCTTGCCAAGGGAGTCGACATTCTCATTGCAACACCTGGAAGACTGTTAGATTTGATTTCCGATGGAGCATTAAGCCTTCAGAAGGTTGAAATCGCGGTTTTTGATGAGGCTGATCGAATGCTTGATATGGGATTTATTCGTGATGTTCGTAAAATTGTTACTATGCTCCCGAAAAAACGGCAGACCCTGCTTTTTTCTGCAACTATGGAAAAGGAAATCGAAGCATTAGCAAAGAGTCTGTTGCAGGACCCGGTTCGCATCGCAGTTAAAATTGAAGAACCCACGGTAGAAAAGATTAATCAGAAGTTATTTCTTGTTTCAAAAGAAAACAAACGAACTCTTTTAACAAAAATCATTACTGAGCAGCATATAGAACGGGCTATTGTTTTTTCGCGAACCAAACATGGTGCAGATAAGATTGGCAGAATACTTCATTCTGCAGGGATAGAAAACGGGGTTATCCATGCAAATAAGGGGCAGGGAAACCGTACAAAAACCATGGAAGCTTTCAGACGTGGTGATCTGCGGGTTCTCGTTGCGACTGATATTGCTGCCCGTTGTATCGATGTGGAAGGCATTACCCATGTGTTCAATTTTGATATGCCTTCGGAGCCCGAAACCTATGTTCACCGCATTGGACGAACTGCGAGGGCCGGTGCAGAGGGGACTGCCATATCGTTCTGTGACAATGAAGAAAAAAAGCTGCTCAAACAGGTAGAACGGCTTATTAAAAAACAGATTCCCGTAGAACAGGCTGTATAAAGAGGCCTTTTTGATTAAAAATCAGGCAGTATTAAAAAAGGGGCCCCTTGAGGCCCCTTTTACTATATGAGAGATGCGGGACTCGAACCCACCACCTTCAGCTCCGGAGGCTGACGCTCTATCCAGATGAGCTAATCTCTCGTTTTGTATGTACACAAACTATAGTATTCTGCATGGAATGTCAAGACTTCAGGCTGTGCTTGACACAAAACACATCGGTACGGCATAAGAAGTTATGGAACCAATCATCTTAGCATCGGGGTCTCTGAGGAGGCAGGAATATTTTAAACTCCTTGGGCTGCCCTTCAATATCATGCCATCCTATGTGGATGAAACACCTCAAATGGACATGAGCCACAAGGAACAGGCAGAACAAATAGCAGAACGGAAGGTAAGAAAAATCCTTGAAGTATTGGATGGGCGCTTACCCCTATGGATCCTTGGGGCAGATACCATGATTTCTATAGATAATAAGGTTTTTGGCAAACCTGCAGATAGACAGGAAGCCTATACTATGCTGAAAACCCTTGCAGGCCGGACTCATGAGGTAATCACTGCCATGGCACTGTATGTGGGCAGAGAAAAACGAATTGCACTTAAATCTGTCACCAGTAAGGTCCGATTTTCTACATTAAGTCCTGAAGAGATAGAATGGTACCTGGATACAGGCGAATGGCAGGGGGTTGCAGGAGCATATCAGATTCAGGGGCTCGCTTCTTGTTTTATTTCCTATATAGAAGGTTCATACAGCGGCATAGTAGGCTTGCCAATTCATGAATTTTATGGCATGTTACGGGAGAATGGTTATCCCTACGGGGCCTAAACCATTTAATTTTCCGCTACCCCCAGGGTAGTGAGATACAGAGAAGGTTTGGTTTTCTTCAGGATGAAAACCAACAGGGAGGATATTTTGGCAGTAGTTACTATGAAGAGCCTGCTCGAATCGGGCGTGCACTTCGGCCATCAGGTCAAGCGCTGGGATCCTCGGATGAAGAAATACATCTTCGCCGAACGGAATGGTATTCACATCATTGACCTGCAAAAAACTATTCAGGCAATTAAAGATGCCTATGAAGCGGTTCGTAAGACCGTCAGCTCCGGCAAGACCGTGCTCTTTGTCGGTACCAAAAAACAGGCACAGCAGGCTATCCAGAAAGAAGCTGAACGCTGTGGCATGTTCTATGTAAACAACCGCTGGCTTGGCGGTATGCTTACCAACTTTGCAACCATCAAGAAATCTCTGCTCCGTCTTAAGAAGCTTGAGAAGATGGAAGTTGATGGTACCTTCGATAATCTAACCAAAAAAGAAATCGCAGCTCTGGCAAAAGAACGGGCAAAATTACAGAAGAACCTGGGCGGTATCAAAGAAATGAAGGATCTCCCCGGTATCCTCTTTGTTATCGACACCCGTAAGGAAGCTATCGCGGTTGCAGAAGCCCAGCGCATGGGGATTCCGATCGTTGCAGTAGTAGATACCAACTGTAATCCTGAAGGTATCGATTATCCGATACCCGGCAACGATGATGCTATTCGGGCCATCACCCTCTTTACCCAGATTATCGCCAATGCGGTTATCGAAGCCGATAACGAGGCGGGTCTGAAGATCATCGAGACCCTTGGCGAAGACGAAGAAGCTACCGAAGAAATGCTGAGCGATTTGTCTGTCCGCGAGGAAGATGAAGAAATCGACATCAATTCCTATAATGGTGAAATTCCGGCTTCCAGCGAAGTTGATGAGGATGCCGATGAGGATGAACTTCCTGTTGATGTAGATCGGGTTTACGAATCCAAATAAGGAGAATACCGTGGAAATTAAAGCATCCGATGTAAAGGCCCTGCGCGATAAAACAGGCGCTGGTATGATGGAATGCAAAAATGCCCTTATAGCCTGCGAAGGGGACTTTGCCAAGGCTGAAAAATACCTTAAGGAAAAGGGCCTGGCAGCTGTAGAAAAGCGATCCGATCGGGCTACTAATGAAGGCAAGGTGTTCATCAAGATTGCCAATAATAAGGCTGTCCTGGTCGAACTGGCTTCCGAAACCGACTTTGTCGCCCGGAATCCCGATTTTATTGCCCTTGGTAATAAAATTGCCGAAGTTGCCCTTGCAAAGGGATATACCGAGCCGAATGATGAATTAAACAGCATGGTAACCGATCTGGCTACTAAGATTCGGGAAAACATGGGACTTAAACGGCTTAAGGTCGTTAATGCTGCTAACAATGAATATCTCACCAGCTATATTCATGGTGATGGTCTCATTGGTGTCGTGGTTAAGCTTGCAGCGGATAAACCTGAAGCCCTGCAGGATGAACGGGTAAAAACCTTTGCTTTTGACCTGGCACTGCATATTGCAGCCTTTAATCCCTTTGCCTTAGACCGCAGCAAGGTAGATCCGGCCCATCTGGCTGAACAGGAAGAGATTTTCCGCAAGCAGATGGAGCAGGATGAAAAGATGAAGGGTAAGCCTGCCAATGTGGTAGAAAATATCCTTAAGGGTAAAGTGAATAAATACCTTGCAGAAATCTGCCTTGTAGATCAGGGCTTTGTTAAGGATGAAAAACTTTCGGTTGCGAAGGTTCTGGAAGACCTCGGAAAACAGGTTGGCGCAAAGATTAGTATCGCCGACTATGTTTACTTCCGTGTAGGCCAGTAAAAAGTAATTACCCGGGGCCACTGGATACCAGTGGCCCCTTATATTGCAAGCCTGGAAAGGGCGTTCAAGGAGAAGTACATGCATACCGCCATAAAAAACTCTGAAGATCGAATGAAAAAGACCATTGCAAGCCTAAAAGACGATCTGGCCAGTATCCGTACCGGCCGGGCTTCCGCTGCCCTTTTTGATAAAATCCGGGTAGATTATTATGGTGAAAAGTCTCCCCTGAATCAGGTTGCAAACATATCTATTCCCGAAGCTCGGCTAATTGTCATTCAGCCATGGGATCGGGCCATGATTGGAGAGATTGAAAAGGCAATCAGGACATCTGAACTGTCTCTCAATCCATCCAATGATGGTAAGGTAATCCGAATCTCCATACCTCCACTTACCGAAGAGCGCCGAAAAGATCTGGCAAAACAGGCAAAAAATCTGGCTGAACAAAGCAGAGTGGCGATTCGTAACATTCGCCGCGATGGCAATGAGGAACTGAAAAAGGCTCAAAAGAACGGTGAACTAACGGAAGATGATGAATCCAAGGCAGAAACCGAACTTCAGAATCTTACCGATAAATACATAAAAGAAATCAACCATATCCTTGAAGAAAAAGAAAAAGAGATAATGGAAGTCTGATGACTACTTCAAATATGCCTGCCCATGTGGGCATCATTATGGACGGAAATGGCCGCTGGGCTCAACATAGAAATATGGCTCGGACCCAGGGTCATATTGAAGGATTAAAAGCTGCAAAACGAATTGTAAAAGCTGCTGCTGACATGGGTATTTCCTATCTAACCCTGTATACCTTTTCAACCGAAAACTGGAAACGTACCCAGGAAGAGGTTGGCTTTATCATGGGGTTGGTAAAAAAATACCTCATGGCTGAATTTGACTTCTATAATGAAAATAAAATTCGTATTCGTTTCTCAGGAAATTTAGAAGGCCTGCCTCAGGACATAGCCCAGGAAGTGGTACAGGTTTGTGAAAAAACAGCCCATTTTACGGGTCTTTCAGTTATCTTAGCTCTCAATTATGGCGGCAGGGATGAGATTGTTCGGGCGGTTAGAAAAATTACGGAAAAACATATCCCTATTTCGGAAATTACTGAAGCCACAATTCATGACCATCTGGATAATCCGGATGTGCCCGATCCGGATCTTATTATCCGTACTGCGGGCGAACAGCGTTCCAGTAATTTTTTACTGTGGGAAAGTGCTTATAGTGAATTTTATTTTTCAGATAAATTATGGCCAGACTGGGATGCGGCTGATCTGGAACTTGCAATAAAGAGTTTTCAAAAAAGAAAACGACGCTTTGGTGGTATTACAACATGACAAAACTGGTTCAACGCCTGCTTATTTTTTCACTGGGTATTCCAGCAATTATCGCACTTGTTGCATACCTGCCCTTCTACAACCATCTTGCGGTAAATCTGGTGGTTACTCTCATCAGCGCCTTGGGAGCCATTGAATTTTCTCAAATCCTGGCAAAAAAACATTATAGCCTCCCAATATGGGAAGCTGCAATTTTAGGGGCCCTGGCCCCCGCGGCCATGACAATGAGTATCAGTTTTAATATTCCCGGTGAACTGGTCCCTGCGGCTTTTATATTTGGCGCTGGATGGCTCATTGCTTCCCGGGTATTTTCTTCATTACAGGATATCTCCCAAGTTCTTGATCGAATCTCTACGGGTCTTTCTGTCATGATTTATCCAGGAGTATTCATGCTCTGGATTATCAGAATGACCAGAATTGAGTATTCTACCGTCATAATTTTAAGCTTTCTTCTAATGGTTTTTGCGAACGATTCCCTTGCATGGGCGATTGGTATGCTCTTCGGGAAAGGCAACAGGGGACTGATACCCGCAAGCCCCAATAAAAGCATAGCAGGATTTATTGGGGGGCTTGCAGGTTCTCTTATAATAGGTATCATTGCACCCCTCATTTTTCCAGAAGCTTTCACCACGAATCATACATTACCCCGTCTTATAGCAGGAATTATACTTGGACTCTGCGTTGGAATTGTAGCAATCATTGGCGATCTGGCTGAATCTACAATAAAACGAAGCGGTGAAGTCAAGGATTCAGGTTTTATCATCCCGGGACGCGGTGGGATCCTGGACTCTGTGGACTCCATTGCTCTTGCAGCCCCGGTCTTTTATGCCCTGTATTGGATTTTATTTTAATGAAACGTAAAATCGCCGTTCTTGGAGCCACTGGCTCCATAGGGAAAAACACCTTAGATGTTATAGCATCCTATCCTGATGCTTTTGAGGTGGTGCTCCTGTCTGCCAATCGGGACCTACAAAATCTGCTTGCAATCTCAAGAACCTATCCTGATGCAAAATTAGCTCTGGCAGATGAATCTAATACATCTAAAGCTGATGCTGATAAAGTAAGTTATTGGGGACCAGAAGGGATTCAGCAGGCGGTTCGTGAGAGTGGAGCCCAGATTGTTGTAAATGGTATTGCTGGCGCCCCTGGCCTCTTGCCTTCCATCACTGCCCTGGAAACGGGCGCTGACCTGGCCCTTGCTAATAAAGAAACCATCGTAATGGCTGGGCCCCTTGCCTTTGCGTTGGCTAAAACACATCATTGCCGTATTTTGCCTGTGGACTCTGAGCATTCTGCAGTGTTTCAACTGCTCGAAGCCCATGGACGTGATTCGCTTGAGGAAATTATTTTAACCGCTTCCGGGGGCCCCTTTCGCCAATACACAAAAGAACAACTGGAACAGGTAACCCTTAATGATGCTTTGGCCCACCCGACCTGGAAAATGGGGGGTAAAATTACCATTGATTCGGCTAGCCTGGCTAATAAGGGGCTTGAGGTTATCGAAGCGGTACGGCTTTTTGAAGTACCCCCAAAACAAGTCAAGGTGCTGGTACATCCTCAAAGTTATATTCATTCCCTTATACGGCTAAAAGAGGGCTCTTTGTATGCTCAAATGTCCCGGCCTGATATGAGAGTACCCATCCATAATGCCCTCTTCTGGCCTGAGGTCCGCTATTGTCAATTCGGCAGATTGGATTTGGAAGGACAATCCTTGTCTTTCGAAAAACCAAGGGAAGATCTATTCCCCATGTTACCCTTGGCCTATAAATCTGCAGAGGCTGGCAGCGGCTATCCTGCAGCTTATAATGCGGCCGACGAAGAGGCGGTGGCTGCATTTATGAAAGGGCAGATTTCATTTACCGATATTGGCAGAGTTGTAGAACAGGTATTGCAGGATCAATGGGAATGCGAAGAATTAGTATTGGATTCAATTCTAGAAATTGATAAAAGAGCCAGAAGTGTTTCAAAGAACATAATAAAGGAGCTTTTCCGTTGTTAATAAAAATCATGTTAGGCCTTATTGGTCTTGGTATTGTTGTTTTTGTTCATGAATTAGGTCATTTCATTGCAGCCCGTCTTTCAGGCATTGATGTAGAGGCCTTTTCCATCGGCTGGGGCAAGCCGATTTTTTCCAAAGTGTTTCATGGTGTAGAATACCGGATAGGGATCTTCCCTGTGGGCGGATATTGCCGCATGAAGGGCGAGACTGAGTTTAAAGAAGCCCTAACTAATAACGACATTGCGATTCCTCGAGAACCAGGAACATTTTATGGTGCTTCCCCTTTAAAACGGATATTAACCGCCTTTGCAGGACCTTTTGCCAATGTAATTTTTGCAGTGCTGGTTCTCAGCCTGGTTTGGGCCATTGGATTTGATGTACAGACCTTGGACAATAAAATTGTACTGGCCTCAGAGATTGAAGGCAAAACGTTTCCGGCCGATGAAGCGGGACTACAAACCGGTGATCGTATTATTGCCATAAATGGCAAGCCGGTTTCAAATTATTCAGAAATTCAGGAGCAGATAGCGCCCAACCCGGGACAGACGCTGCAGCTGCTTGTTGAACGGAATGGGGAGCAGATACCAATAACAGTTAAACCCCAGCTCGATACAGATACAGGGGCCGGACGGATTGGCATTTATTTTTGGACCGATCCGGTTATAGAAACCGTGAAAGCCGGAAGTCCAGCTCAACTTGCGGGGCTTATGAAAGGAGACCGTATTGTTTCTGTTCAGGGAATGCCACTCCCCTATTCGGTGGCCCTCTATAAAGTATTAAAGGATAGACCAAGTATTTTACAATTCAATATTGAAAGAAATGGTGAATTTTTTAACAAGGAATTGATTCTTTCCTATGATGATCAGGGCCAGACCAATATCGGCCTGGAGTTTAAGACAATACGCTATCGGGCAGTTGCCCATTCTATTCCTGAAGCCTTTGTAAAAGGGGCCAGCGAAAGCTGGAAAACATTTACTGTATCTATTAAAAGTTTAGCGGTACTCTTTAAGGGGGTAAATCTTTCTAAGGCTGTTTCAGGTCCGGTACGGATCACCTATATGGTTGGAGATATTGCTGCTGAAGGCTTTGGACAAAGCTTCGGTGCTGGTTTTACTGCCATAGCAAGTTTCCTTTCGCTTATTTCTATTTCATTGTGCATCATGAATCTCTTGCCCATTCCAGCCCTTGATGGTGGCCTTATTATTCTCTTTTTCATAGAGCTTATCACCCGTAAACCGCTGCATCCTAAAGCAGTATACTGGTTTCAAATGCTGGGCGCTCTTTTTATATTCAGTCTGCTTATTTTTTCAGTTTTTGGCGACATAATGTTTTTATTTGGGAAAAAATAGGAGGTATCTATGAAACACTCAATTACCTGCCAATGTGAACATCGTTTTGACGTGGAAATTCCCGAAGAGGTAAATCTTGATCAAAATGAAGCAGCGATTGATGAACTTTGTAATGGTACTTTTTTAACCATTGTCTGCCCCTCCTGTGATACACCACTTAAACCTGAATTTCCTCTTACAATCGAATGGCCTAGTCACCATACCTACCTGCAGGTGCTGCCCGAATTTGACCGTAACGGTTTTTATCGAAACCAGGTAAAAACTAAACCCCATGCGGAAGTTGTAATTGGTTATCCTGAAGCAGCGGATCGTATCATGGTGTTAAAAGAAGGGCTGGACCCCATTGTGATCGAAGCATTAAAGTATTACCTCCTCCTTAAAGCGGATGAAACAAATCCAGAAGCTGAGGCAACAGCCTGGTTTACAGGCCGAGCAGGTGATGTACTGGAATTTCATGTCCATGGTTTAAGAAATGATGAGGTTGCCGTAAGTAAAGTCCCCTTCGCAATTTATTCAAAAACCGAAGGGGAATATCATAAGAATCCTGATAGTGAACCCTTTAAATCCTTACGATGGGGCCCCTATATATCTGTACAAAACCTTTTAAGACCTGAACTGGAATAAAAACAGTTAATCATGTGATGGATGGGCTTTTACCTTTGCAATTGCCGATGCTACCGCATTTTTAACACTTTCTGCATAGGATGCCTCATCCATTGCATGGGCGGCATAGATGCTTCCTAACAGGGAAACTCGATAGAGTGGCTTTACAGAGTTGAGTGCCAGAGTAGCCATATCCAGCACGCAATCTTCGCATAGACATAAAGGTTCAGGATAACTAGAAACCTGTTTTTCAAGCTCATCTATGACAAGCCGTTCTGCTTCATTTACCAGCTGATCAAAATCGTAATTATCCTTAAATGCCATAACTTAAAACCTCCTTTTATACACTTGCCCGAGATAAATTCTCAAATTTAGTGTACGACGGAAGGAATACAATTTCCACTGTTCCGACCGGTCCATTACGCTGTTTTGCAATAATTAATTCAGTAGTGATTGCCTTTGACCGCTCAGCATCGCTTTTTTTATCCGATTCACGTTCCCGGTGCAGGAACATGACCACATCCGCATCCTGTTCGATAGATCCCGACTCCCGAATATCCGACAAGGTTGGGCGTTTTCCCTCCGCATCCCGGCGAACCTGTGACAAGGCCACAACAGGAATATCCAATTCCCGGGCTAAACTTTTAAGGGACCGGGATATTTCAGCAATCTGTTCATGACGGGGGAGCTGATAATTTTCTGAAGTAATAAGGGTTAAATAATCAATGAAAATAATTTCAACTTTTTGCTGAGCCCTCAATCTTCTGGCCTGTGCCCTCAGATCAAGAAGCTTCATATTTGGCATATCCACAATATAAAGGGGGGCGTCATAGATTCTCCCAGCAGCCTCCATTATGCTATGGAAATCGCTTGGTTTTAAAAGACCCGTTCTTATCTTTTCCGACTCTATACGAGCCTCAGCGGAAAGTAAGCGCTGCATGAGGGCCATATCGGACATTTCAAGAGTAAAAAATGCAGTCGGTATTTTTTCTTTTATAGCCGTATGGGATGCCATACTTAAGGCCAATGCGGTCTTACCAACCGAAGGACGGGCTCCTATAATGATAAGTTCCGATTTCTGGAAGCCGCTGGTCATGGCATCCAGATCATGTAACCCAGAAGGAATTCCGGTAAAAGCCTCTTTGGTGTTATAAAGCTTCTCGATAGCCTCAATTGTTTTTGGGATGATTTCTTTTGCACTTTTAAAGGTGAGGGTCTGCCGATTATCGGTCAGTTCAAAAATATATCGCTGAGCCTCCTCCACAATGAGACGGGATTCGGTTGCGTCATCGTAGGATTTGGCAGAAATTTCACTAGAAATACGCAGAAGAGAACGACGTACAGACTGATCCTGTACTATCTGAGCATAGTAATCAATATTTGCACTGGAGGGAACCACATTTGTAAGGGATGCCACATACGCGGGGCCCCCGGCCAGATCAAGTTCACCAGATTGTTTGAGCTCTTCAATGACGGTTATGATATCGGCCTTCCGGCCTTGATTAAATAAATTTAAAATTGCCTTATAAACACGACGATTTGCATTGGAATAAAAATCATCAGGTCTCAGGTAACGGATAGCAACCGAAATTGCATCTTCATCGAGCAGAAGTGCTCCAAGGGTAGCCTGTTCAGCCTCATCATTATGGGGCGGAATTTTATCCTTTAAAACGCCAGCCATTGGTACTTCCCGTATAAAAAAATAGATCCCCCATCTGGTTATATTAGGGGGATCCGGTTAAGAAATCACTTATTCAGAAGCGGTAGTCTCGTCGGAGCTGTGAGCCTCAGCGGGAGCTTCAGATGATACTTCTTCTTTGTGTGCACCGCGATTAGGCCGCTGATGGGGCTTGCGAGCCTCATGTTTTTCTTCAGTCTTGGTAACCTGGGCCTGGATAACTACTGTTACTTCAGCGGTGGTGTTTTCATAGAGTTTTACATGAACCTTGAATTTACCAACGCTCTTTATGTGGTTTCCAGGAACCTCAATCCGTTTCCGCTCAACCTGGAAGCCCTGTTTGGTAAGTTCATCGGCAATAGTCTGGTTAGTAACAGCCCCATAGAGCTTGCCGTTTGCGCCGGCTGGCATAGTAATAGTGATTTCAGCACCTTCGAGCCGTTCCTTAAGACTGGCTGCATCCTTACGTTTTTCAGCCTTGCGGGCTTCAATTTCTTCCCGACGGGCTTCAAAGATTTTTAGATTGCGTTCCGTATAGGGAACTGCAAGCCCACGGGGGAAGAGGTAGTTACGGGCATAACCCTTTGCTACATCCTTTACATCCCCTTCTTCACCGAGAGGATTGACATCCTTGTTTAGAATGACCTTCATAATACAAGCTCCTTATATATATGGACAAAGAAACCGAACGCGCCGGTTTCACATCCCCGGAGTAGAGGATGGCCCAGTAAGATGGGGCTTCCGCAGGGAAACCCAATTCTCAGCAATGCCTAACAGGCAAAGGCCTGCCAGAACCACTGCGTTGATTCCTGGACTAAGAAGTAATACCAATAACATGGTTCGTAACACAAAACGATTTCCCCGAGAGAGCCGAGGATGATCAATATAATGAGAAATGATTCCCATTCCCTGTAAAAAATAGAGCAAAATCGCAGTAAGGGCCCCATTCCAGCCTAGTATCTCAAGCGGTTCTATAGAAAAAACAAAGCCCCCTAAAATGGCCAGCAGCATCAGGGATAAAACCCATATCCACCCAAAATCAACATGAAAAGCTTTAAGAGACCAACGATGTTGTATGCTTTGTCGGCTCAGTGCTGCAGATACACCAAAAAAGATCACATGACTTATAAACAGCCCGCCCCGTAACGCAACAGCTTTCATGATTGCAAATAGGGTATCAGCATCTATCGAGTTTTCAATTATCGACTGCTGAACCGCATCTCCTGCTGCATTTTCTTTAAGCATGTTTGCTACCATATCTGCCTGCTCTTTAAAAAGAGCATAAACACCCTGGTCATTCATGGCAAAGAGGATAATCGGCAGCAGGAATAACATTCCGATAAAGGCAGCGAGCAGAACCCGATAGGTACCACGGAGAAAGGGTAAAAAAGAATCGAAAACTCCGGGTACTAATAACAACATAAAAAGCAATGTTAAAGCTGACACATATAAGGTGTCAGCTAAAAACAATTTCATCGCAGCCGGATCTGATCGGACCGCAAAAAAGGAAAAAGCCATATTGATGAAAATCATCAAAAGGGCGGTAAAAATAACTTCCTTTCTGGTTCCCCGCTGACCTAAGAGTCCCAGAGGGATAAGGAACAGCGGGGTAAGAAGGCCGCTCCGCACAAGAATAACCATCACAACTGCTGCGAATATTGGATAGAGAAGCTTGAGTATTCTTGTGCTGGATGCCATAAAGGGCCTGCTTAATCAGCGACGAAGGGTAAGAGTGCGATAATTCGGGCCCGTTTGATTGCCACTGCCAGCTCGCGCTGGTGTTTTGCACAGGTACCGGTTATACGGCGAGGGAGAATCTTTCCCCGTTCGGTGGTATACCGGCGAAGTCCATCCGCATCTTTATAGTCGATTTTCTGCTTCTGAGTGCAGAATTTACAGACCTTCTTCTTAAAATACACCTTGCCTTTTCCGCCGCGGCCGCCCCGATCTTAGCCATCGCGGCCGGTCATACCCATATCCATCTGGGTATCCATAGAACGATCCCGTGCGGGCCGTTCATTCTGCATCATATTTTCATCAGACATGAATATTCTCCTTACTTGTCATCTTAAAATGGAATATCATCGGCAAAACCATCATCCACAGGGCCATCATTCGCTGATGGGCCTCTTCCCTGCGGAGCTTCTGAGGGGCGCCGAGAAGCATTAAAGCCGCCGTCACTATTCGAAGCGGCTCCACTGCCCTGCCCGCCGCCAAGCAGCTGTACATTGTTTGCCAGTATTTCCACCTTAGATCGATTTTGGCCATCCTGTTCCCAGCGATCCTGACGAAGCTCACCCTCTACCGCTACCTGTTTACCCTTTACCAAATACTGGTTCAGGGTTTCTCCGGATCTTCCCCAGAGCACCACATCGAAAAAATTAGGTTCATCGACCCATTGGTCACCGTTTTTCCGACGCCGGTTTACAGCAAGGGAAAATTTACAAACCGCCTGCCCATTGGCAGTGTACTTTAATTCAGCATCCCGGGTTAACCGTCCGATCAGGATTACATGGTTTAGATCGGCCATAATGGTTCCTTATTCCTCTACTTTTACAAAGAGGTGACGAATAATGTTGTTATTCAGCTTAAAGGCCCGTTCCAGAGCAACAAGTTGCGCTGGATCCAGCTTGATGGTATACAGGGTGTAGCGACCCCGTGTTTTTTTGCTGATGGGATAGGCGAGATCCCTATCGCCCATTTCTTCGGTTTTTTCGATCTGAGCTCCGTGATGGGCAAGATCTGCCTGAACAAGCTCACGACCTGCTTGATAGAGGTCTTCTTCCAACGGGAAGATGACCGTCAGTTCATACTGACGCATGGGTCCTCCTTACGGACTTATGATTGATCCGTCAACACAGACGGATAAAGAGGCTTACGTAGCATATAGAATGCTTTTTTCCTTGTCAAGTAAGGTTTAAGTAGAGCAATTTTCGCTGTCGCGAATTTTTGAAACATAGTAAATATTTTATATAGCAGCATGCGCTCCAGTATGCTCGAAAACCATATACGTAAGGCTTTTTACAGGACTCTTTGTCTGAAAAATCATAGGATTTACTCACTTTTAGCACTAAACACACAGGTCAGCATAGACTTGTATCCTGCTTGTTTAGATGAGGCTTTTTATTGTTGTACTTTAACAGCTACGCTTGTATCAGGCTCATGCCGTACTGCGAACGAGGCTCCGCATAAGTTCCACGCTGTTCTGTCGTACCCGTCCAAGTGCCATAGAGAGCATAACGATAAAAGCCAGCGTGATGCGTATTTCCATTTTTTTGTTGCCCCGTATGTAGTGCTGCTCGAACATGAATACGTTGTCAATACGGGAATTCACCCGTTCTATTGCGGTCCGCTTATTGTAGATGCGCTCCCACTGGTAGCTTGATCGTGCGGTGGGGGTAAAGATACGCCTGTCCTGTGCTAAGGGAATTCGGATCTGTCTTCCTACACTACATCGGTGCTGTCCTTCGCAGTGTATGCCCTTTGCCAGGGCAGGACAGAGGTACTTATGACTATCCCGTTCTTTTTCGTACCCCCCATAGCACATGCGGTGCTCTTTCAAGGTGACAGGACAAAAGCATGTCACGGTACCCTTATAGTCGTAGGCAACATTGTCAGCACCATCGACTATCTTCGTGGTGTCTCCATCTTTCCAGAGATTACGGATATCAATAATGGGACTCATCCCCAATTCGATAGCAGTATGCAGTATTTTTTTGTCATCGTAGCCGCGGTCTCCAACGAGATACTGTGCACGATCAACAATGTCCGGAAACCGATCAGGCAGTGCACCAAGGATTTCGCGCGCAACAGGCTGTTCCGCCTTTGATGCCTGCGTGACCCGAAAATCTACAGGGAGTTCATAATCCGCATCAACGAGGAGGTGTACCCTATAGCCAAACCATGAAACCACCTTCTCCCATGGCTTACCATGCTCATTGATACCAGCATACGTTTTTACACCCCAGTCCGCATCGGTATCACGACGTCCGTCGCTGCTCTGTTTCTTTGAGTCCCGTACTGGTTTCCCGAAACTGTTGATCTTCTTACCATCGATAGCGAGCGTATTTCCGAAGTCAGGGATTTCCTGCACCAAGAGGTGTACCAGTTTGGTGAAGATATCTCGAACGAGCGATTCGTGCTGTATGAGGCGCTTGAAAAATCGAGAGTACGCTGCTGCGGTTGGTACTGCCTGTATCCCTTTGAGCACGTCGAAACCGCAGAGTGCGAGCAACGTCTCATTTCTCATGAGCTCTCTCCGGAGGCTTTCGATACTCGGGTGCTGGTAGACAATACCTGCGAGCAGAGAGTTCCATACGGCCCGAACAGGGTAATCATCCCTCCCGCGAGCTCGTTCTTCTTCCAGACAGCGCATCAGCGCTTCATCGGGGATGGTTTTGAGCACGAGGTTGAGTCGCTCGAGATCCCCTAATTCTTCGATTTCTTTCCACCCAAAAAGTGTTTTCTGTGTTATACTCATAGTGAGCTCTTTTTCTTTTTTGTTGTTTCACCCATGAGTATATCATGGTTCAAAAAAGGAGAGCTCATTTTTTTTGTATTCCCTGGGGTGAAAATTCCAAAGCACCTGCTGTGTATGGTGTAAATGCACATGTTTCACGTGTTTTGTGGGGTAAACAAAATTTGGATGTGTTTATATTTCCTTTTTAAGCAATAAGATAGAAACAGCGAAAATTGCTCAAGTAGGCTATTCTGTATTCCGATACCTTTATAGAGGATGTATATGTCAAAACGTATTCATATCGAAGACACATTGTTTTTTCTTCAAAGCCGGATTAAGTTACTCTCTGACGGTCTTGTTTTAACCCTGGAACCGGACCTCTTTCTTGAATCCTATTTACAGGATTTGGATCATCTGCAGGCCTGCATCGGCAGTTGTATCCATGCGATTCAAGAAAACGATAAGTATATTGATTGGGAAGAACAGGTAAAAAACTTAATTGATCTGGAAGATACTTTTGCAGCCCTGATAGAAGATTTAATGCAAGGAAAAGGAACCTTAGGGGCTGCTTTTATACCAATATCAGAAAAATTGGATCACTATAAAACACTTTCGAAAGAAAGAAGACAGCAATTGAACCAGCTGCTTTCCATTCATCCCGAAGAACAGGATAATGGCATGGTAGTAAGTCCACAGGAATTGCGGGAACTGCTTCAGGATTAACGTCCCCTCGTTTTTAATTGATAAATATGATACTATCCATTCCATGGAACAGGTAACTTATGTGATTGTCGGGACCGGCCCTACCGGTCTTGGTGCTGCCTTTGAATTGATCGCTCAAAAACCTAATTCTCGAATCATCCTTATGGATAAAGCAAAGGTTTCATCCGGTGGGCTTCGCAATGATTGTAAAATGAATTTTACCTATCCCATCGGGTTTCCCATAGATTTCTGGCCCCGGGATGTGGCTGAACACTATCTGGTACGGGTAACAGCCTTTTTAAAGCCCTCCCTGATGGAACGAAAAAATGTAGGCTCCTACAGTCAGCGGGCCAGAAAAATTGGCGTCGATCTCCTGGATGTCAAACAGGCACACCTGGGTACCGACGGTGGTCTTGAGCTCATCAACAGACTCATTAAAGAATTGCAGGATAAGGGGGTTGAGGTTTCACTGGGTGAAACTCTGGTTGATCTGGACCCTGAAAAGAAGATAGCCTTTACAGATAAAAGAGAATTACATTATCAGTCGATACTTATTGCACCAGGACGGGGCGGTTTTGATTTTTTACGAAAATTGATGACCAAAATAGGTATTCCCTATTCGGATAATTCCATCGATGTGGGCATCCGGGTAGAAACACGGGAAATTCACTACCCTATTGTAAAAGATTATTACGATCCCAAGTTCCTCTTCCCTGAACGGGTACGAACCTTCTGTACCAATTCTCGGAGTGCCCATGTGGTAAAAGAACGGTATGAAACCGGTCATGGGGAAGTATATTACAGCGTTAATGGCCATGCATGGTCCGCTGAGCGGCCTGCCAACGGTTTGGTTAATTTTGCAATGCTTCGGAGTGTTGAGTTTACTGAACCCCTGGCTTCTGGCCAGGATTTTGCAGAAATGCTCGGTCTCCAAGCCATGCTTGCTGGTGGGGGAAAACCGCTGATGCAGCGTGTTGGAGATTTTCGTATGGGGAAACGTTCTACTAAAGATGGGTTCAATCATGATCTGTTTGACTTTGAACCTACCCTTAAGGATTGCACACCCGGTGATATCAGCCTGGTGATGCCTGCTAAATTTCTCCGTTCCATCTGGAAGGCCTTAAAATTGCTCGATACCATTGTTCCAGGGGTCCTGCATCCTAGCACCATCATGTACTACCCGGAAATTAAACTCTACGCCAATAAACCCCAGTTTAAGGACAAACAGTATTTTATGGCCCTGGATGGAGTATACCTTGCCGGAGACGGGGCTGGCACAAGCCGGGGAATTACCGCAGCCTGGGCAAGCGGAATGCGTGTAGCCGACGGAATGCTTAAACAGGAGTTAAGGGTATGAGAATTACCGGCGGACAGCTCTGTGGGAGAAAGGTAGAGGTCCCCGATGGTATCATCCGTCCTGCCATGGACAGGATGCGTGAATCGGTCTTTGCCATCCTGGGGGATTTAACGGGAAAATCCTTTCTAGATATCTTTTCTGGATCTGGCATCATAGCTCTGGAAGCAGCAAGCCGGGGAGCAGATCCGGTAGATGCGGTAGAAATGGACCCCTTAAAACGATCTACCCTTATTAAAAATGTTTCTATCTCTCCTGTACGGATTAATTGCCATTTCATGTCAGCAGAATTATTTGTAAAACGGGCAAAGAACTCCTTTGATTACATTTTCTGTGACCCACCCTTTCCCTATCGTTTTAAGCAGCAGCTTGTCAGCTCTATTGCACGATCAAAACTTATGATTCCAGGGTCCACACTGCTTATTCATCGGCCGAGAGAAGACCAGTTTCCTGAAACCTTGGAACAATTGCAGCTCATCGACCGACGAGAATACGGGAGGTCTATTGTAGATTTTTATCGATTAGAAGCTTAAAATTCTCATATGAGGCTCTTTCAAAACTCAGGGAGTTTTGAAAGAGCAACCTTGAATGTACATGCAGTATTTTTGCTATTCTATATAATCTAGTATTTATTTTTTATTGCAAAAATACTGCAAGAGGTTTTTGCAAAAGTAACAGACTTTTACAAAAACCTCATATTTTAGAGTTTTTTTACAAAATATAGTTGCAAACTCTTATATTCTTGATTTATACTATAACCAGGGAAAAATGTTGGATAAGGACACCTTATTTGGTCGTTTTGAAAAACAGGGATTTATAAAAACAACAACACGGCCAGAGCTCGATTCTGTTCAAAAGGTCCAGTTAAACAGAAAGGGAAACGAATTATTCAACAAGGGTGATATCAAAGGAGCAGAACGGATTTTTATAACCACCGGTTATTCTGATGGACTGATCCGACTGGGCGATTGGTATCTCTCTCAGGGTAAACAGCTTGAAGCCCTTAAAATGTATTGGCTTGCACCGGATAAAAAAAAAGCGGAACCTTTAATTGAAAAAGCAGCCGCTTTGATACAAAAATTATTAGAAGATGAGGAAAAATAGTATGGGTGACGATCAGAATTTTGTTAATCCCGAAATGGAACAGGAAACCCCAGCTAACGAAGGGGATAAAAAAGAAAAGGATGAATTTTCCGAAATTTCTGAACTGTCAAAAAAGGGTTACCAGCTTATCAAGGAGAATAAACTCTCTGAAGCGGTAGCAGCCTTTGACGAAATCCTTGCAAAAGATCCGGATAATAACTATGCCCTCGTTGGGCTGGGTGATACGGCCCGTAAAAGGGGCGCCTTCCGCGAGGCGGTGGAATACTATCGCCGTTGTCTATCCCATCACCCGGGCAATAATTATGCCCTTTTTGGCTTAGCAGATTGTTATAAGGCCCTGAATCAGTACCAGAAGGCTATTGAAATTTGGGAACAGTATCTCCTCCATGATGATAGAAACATTACGGTCCTTACCCGTGTCGCTGATGCGTATCGAAAGGTCCGGGATTTCAGAAAATCCAAAGCGGTGTACCTCAAGGTGCTGGAAATGGAAGAGAACAATCCCTATGCCCTCATTGGCTTAGGCCACCTGCACTATGACTTTAAGGAATACCGGGATGCATTGTACTATTGGGAAAAGATGCTTTCTCTGCATAAGGACAATGTGGATATCCGGGTACTCACATCAATTGGCAATTGTCACCGGAAGCTGAAAACATTTTCTGAAGGAGTCCCCTACTTTGAGCGGGCCCTGAAAATGGACCCCTATAACTTTTATGCCCTCTTTGGGCTCGCTGACTGCTACCGGGGAATGAATCAGCAGCATAAATCTTTAGAATATTGGAACAAAATTCTGGAACAGGATCCGAGAAACAAGGTAATACTTACCAGGGCTGGCGATGCCTACCGAAATATGGGTGAATATGACAAGGCTGCCGAGTATTACCATAGGGCTTTGAATATTGAGTTTGATATGTACGCCGTATTAGGCCTGGCGGTGGTGTCTAAAATGCAAGGGAAGTATGATGATGCGATTGAATCGCTCCGCCGCCTCGTTCAACAGGACCCCAAAAATTACCGTCTCTATATTGAGCTGGCCGATTGCTGGCTAAAGAAGGGAGACAAGGACCGGGCGATTGAAGTATTAGCGGAATTCAATAAAACGGGTCAGCGGAATGCGGCTATTTCTGAATATCTGGAAAAATTGCAGGCATAATGGATAAACAAAGCATCAGTGGATATACCCTGCCTGAACTGACAGAGCTCTTAAAGCCCCTTCCGGCTTTTCGGGCTAAACAGGTATTTAAATGGATTTCCCGGGGAGTCACCACTTTTAATGCCATGACTGACCTCTCTCAGGAATTGCGACAAGATCTGGGAGAACGGTTCCTGGTGCAGGAAACCGCTATTTCAGAAACTGTTACTGATTCCGATGGAACGGTAAAACTGCAGATTTCCCTGCAGGATGGAGCCAAGATAGAAGCGGTCATCCTGGTTGACGGGGAAGGTCGCAAAACCGCCTGTATTTCTACCCAGGTTGGCTGTCCCATGGCCTGTGCCTTTTGTAAGACCGGGAGCCTCGGATTTTTAAGAAATCTTACTTCCGCCGAAATTACCGAGCAGCTGTATCACTGTCGGACCGTGTCAGGTGAAATTGCAAATATTGTGATCATGGGAATGGGTGAACCGCTGCTTAATCTGGATAACTTACGAAGGGCCATGAGCATCTGGTCTGATCCGGCCGGGCTTGGCATGTCCCGCCGCAGGATTACCATTTCTACCAGCGGTATTATTGCTGGAATCCGGGACCTGGCAGATCAGGGGCCAGAGGTTCGTCTCGCGGTATCTTTAACTACCGCTGATCCTGCTTTAAGAGAACTTCTTATGCCCGTTACCAGAGCTAATCCCCTGCCGGAATTAAAAGAAGCGCTGCGGTACTTTCAGTCAAAACAGAATAAACGGATAACACTGGAAGCCGTTTTGTTAGGTGGAGTAAACACCAGGAAGGAAGATGCCCTTGCAATTGCTGGCTTTGCAAAGGGACTTGACGTAATCATCAATCTTATTCCATGGAATCCTGTAGCAGGTATGGGGATCAAGGGAAAGGATTTTATAGAACCAACTGACAGAGAAATTGACCGGATGGTAAGTTTGCTCGAAGATCGGGGACTTACGGTGACCCGGCGATACCGCAAAGGCCGGGGAGTCTCCGGTGCCTGCGGACAGCTTGGGTCATTAGAAGGTTTTAAGGTAGATTGATAAAAGCACCTGGCCTGCCCCGATGAGGGCCCCCAAAATCCCGCCAAATACGTTAATCCATTTAAATTGGTTGGCCATTACATCGAGTACGATCCGTTCCACATCCTCCATATCCAGAGAATCGATCCGATCGGAAACAATGCTTCGAATATTGATAGTTTTTAGAGCATCAGCAATTTTACTGTTAGCCAGATTGATGAGCGTCTGGGCGATACGGGTATCTATCTGGCTTTTTTCCGCCCCATCGAGCACCACCAGATCACCTATACGATTGCTACCCTGTTTGTTAAAAAAGTTGGCAATCGAAGTCTGTATGGATTCTTCTCTTAAGTTTAACAGCCAGTCAGATAACCGTTGCAGCATAAGCTGCCGCTGAGCTTCCCATTCCATGCCGGTAATGCTCTGAATGAGAGCCCCCGATTCTTTATGGAGCAGCGGTGCTATAAAACCATAGAGCATTCCCGAAAGGCTGTACAGGGTTTCCCGTTTTTCCACCAGGTCTGTTATGATATGTTTAACATATTCATTAAGGGCTGTACGGTTTTCAGGTTTGCTTAATAAAGTATCGATTTGAACGATAAGATCATCAATAATATCACCCATCCGTTCATCGAGGGTCTTATCATACTGGGCCGCTGATATAAAGAAACGCTGAAAGGTATTGAGTTTTTGCAGTGTCTTTTGAAGGAAGATTCTTCCCTGAGTTTCCAGCTGTTTATGAATTTCCGGTTTCCGCAAAAAGGTGATGATCCGATCCTTAAGTTCCTCATAATGGGAATCGAGGAGCGCTGCAAGGCTTTGAGAAGCGGAAGGAAGCACCTGTTCAAGCTTCTGAAGAAGCATTTCCTGTATCAGACTCTTTAGTTCTTCTAATTCCTTACCGCTCAGATCTGAAATTGTGCGGTGCTGAAGCTGTTCAAGAAGTTTATCTAAAATAGACTCTATCGAATTGATAAACCGTGGATTATGGATAATCTGAACTATAAAATGAATGGTCTCCCGGGCAAGAGTAGAATCTTGCTGAAATTCAGTATCCAATAACTGCTGGGTGGCGGTAGCAACTCCCTGTTTTACAGCTTCCACCACATCGTCCTGAGCAAGCCGCCTGCGTATGATTTCTTCGGTCAGTAATTCCTTCTCTACCATCCGGCCTATATTGTCTGCAAGCTTATGCCGTTCCCGGGGAAGTATGCCGGGAGTAAAGGGCACTTGAAATCTACCAATTTTAACAGGATAGAGGGGACGAAAAAGCATCTTTATGGCAATTGCATTTGTTACATATCCGATAATTGCGCCGATAACCGGTGGAGCCAGATAAAATACAAGGCTATTCATCTTTGTCCCTGAAGTAAGGTACGCAATGCAGTTTTTGCCTGCGTTTCGGTTTGAAAAAGCTGCCCTGAGGATGCCCGTATCCAGCCCTTTTCTTCCGCCGCAACGTACAGCCAGATTTCGGTTTTTTCATCTCCAGACATAATCCGCCGCTCTATTACAGGCAGAATAGTGCCCTTACGCAACACACCGAGGGACACACCATCATTGCCCCGACGGTCGAGCAGTTGGGTATAACTATCGGTAATTAGCACATAACCTAACAAGGTTCTGGAAAGGGGAAAGGTTGCCGGTGGAGATAGTTGTTTATCCGGGGGGGATAAAAAACAGGAACTGATCATGAGTGAAAGCAACAGGATGCTGATTGATGCAAATAGACGTTTCATCTATTACCTCTGTAACAACTTGTGTAAATCGGGGATCAGTTTCTTATCCGAATCGGCAAAATCCAGTTTCTCTATTTCTTCCAGGCTGGCCCAACGCCATTGGGTATGTTCAGTTAAGGTAAAGTTCATAGTCTCCATATAGACTATATAGGCTAACAGAAACCGTTTTTGTTGATGATGTTCAAACTCGGCATGGGCGATACAGGCACCTACAGTTACCGGAATCCCAAATTCTTCAAAATATTCACGAATGAGGGCTTCTTCATCTGTTTCGCCCGGTTCAACTTTCCCGCCGGGGAATTCCCATCGCTCCCCCATGGATCCCCCAGGGATACGTTTTGCAATAAAAAGCTTGTTATCTTTTATACAGATTCCCGCAACAGATCGGGGCCGGCTATTTGCATCCACAGGGAACCCTTTAAAAGAACAGGACCGTAGGGAATAAAAAATGGGCTCCCGCGGAAACCAGGGCAGCATAACCAACCCATTTTCTATTTGTGGCTAAAAAGGATTCTATTTTTTCAACCTGTTCATCTATCACGGTGGCGCGGGTTTTATAAAATTCAAACAGCAGACTGAAACCAGCGGCCAGACCAGTGATTGCGGGCAAAAGATCACCGATTACAGGAATATCACCCCGAATAACAGAAAGTATCTTAAAGAAGCCCACCACCATGGTGAGTACGCCTAATACGAGTCTGAAGGTTTCATCGAGAACATAGGATCGGATGCCATCAAGGATTGATGATTTGGCTTCTGAATCGGTTATCAGTGCATAACCTGCAAGAGCATTACATATAATTGATAAAAAATAAAACTGTATCATGCTTAGTCCTCGTTTCCCGGTTCAGAATTTACAATACAGAATATACTATTTTGGGTCAATGGAGTGTATCGAAACCTATCGTACGGGTATGGTAAACTTTACCATATCATCTTTACATTTAAGAAGAACTACCAGTTTCTCCGCCTCAAAGGGGACGGAAAAACGGAATTCTTCTGTTGGTTTAAGGCTGATGGTAAGCTGTTGAACCTGTATGGGATAGTGATCCTTAGGAGATTCTTTAAGATAGGGAGAAAGGGCTACTTCGAGAGGACCCGTATAGGCATCCTTGCTGCAGGCTTGTTTTTGAATAGCCACATAGGTTGCCCCCTGGAAACGAAAGGCTTTCAGAGTAAAAGAATTACCCAGAATATTCTGGTTACTGTCATTTTGTAAGAGAAACGACATGACCATAGCGGTAGCGCTGAGCATGAGGATTGCAAGGAAAAGAAAAGCCATGGATTTTGTAGCCACCAGGGAACGGAACAAGCCAGGGCGCCGGCCAAATGCGCCTGAATGGAGCCTCTGTACCCGTTCAGGTGCTTTTGAAAGTCTCCGTTCCCTGGAATAGTAAAAGGTTACATCCTCATTACCAATTCGCTTTTTTTCGCCTTCCATTAATGGGCACCTCCCAAGGGTTGCAATAAAAGTTCCCCTGACAGCTCTCCCAGTATATCCGCAAGGCAGGTAGGATCCGAGAATCTCCGCTGATTACGCAAACGGTGGCCCGCTTCCACAAGGAGATTGACTGCTAACTCACTGCATGCTATCGGATCTATGGAGCCCCTGTTCCGTTTCATTCTGGCCATAAGGGCGCCCAGTAAACCCGCGAGGACATCTCCACTGCCGCCCATGGCTAAAATACTTTCCATACCATCTACCACTGAATGGGCTCCATCGGGAGCAACGATATGGATCACATGTCCCTTAAGAATGATTACGCTCTTTGTCTTTTCAGCGGCGATTTGCAGGAGAGGCACAGGATTTGTCTTTATCATCCTGGAAAGCCCCTTCCCAGCGGACTGGGCTAATTCAGGGTTTATCTTAATAAGGACTTCAAAAAACCGTTCAAACTCAACAGGATGGGGGGTAAAAACCGTAGGGCCTGGAAAGGTGTATGCCGCAGCAGGCTCTACAGCCCCCGCATCAAACACAAGGCCTATATCATTCTGGACTTGGTCCTGAACAGCTTTTTTCAGGTTATCATCCAATTCTTGATTCCACAATAACCCGGGCCCCATGATGATTGCATCAGGTTGCGGAGGTTTTCTGAAAGAACGCTGTTCATCAATCCAGGATGTACAGGTAAGCAGCATACCACCGGCCTGTCCCATAAGATGCTCTGCGAGGACTTGCTCTGTTATTATTTGTACAAGCCCCGCCCCACCAGCCTGGGCTCCCCGACCACAGAGGAGGGCTGCTCCGCTTGTCCCCGGGAAACCGGCATAAATATGCACCACCCCACGCTGATGTTTATAAGCATCATGGCTTACGGTAAAGGCCTTCATCATAGCAGGGTTATCCGTAAAGTCTGAAAGACCTATGAGTCTATGATGGCCACATTGCTCAAGCAAAGCCGGTGGAAAGATCCCGGTAACCGGACAGATGAAGCCTGCCTTTGTCCGTGCGGCGGGCTTAAAAAGACAGGCCTTTACCGGTTCTATGGCAAGACAGAGATCAGCCTCTACCACTGGATCATCTAAATCCCATGAATCTGAAAGACCTGAAGGTACATCTATTGAAACAACGCGCTGAGAGTTGTTATGCTTTCTGCTCCGATTAATGACAGCCACGAGCTCCGCCACTGTGTCCTGCACAGTTCCTGAAAGCCCCGTACCAGTGAGGGCATCGATGATAAGGTCGGCATTTTCAAACAGGGACTTCCTTTCTGTTTCCGATATTTCATGCCAGACTATACAGGGGATGCCCAGCTTTTGTAAAAATCGCAGAGCCTGGATACGGGGCGAAAGTTCTTGAGCATGAACAGATGTGGATATTTCTGGTTTAGAGAGTACCACCCAACATCGGGATGGATTACAAAACCCCTTAAGTATGAGAGTTTTAAGTAATACCATACCATCGGCAGCATTATTACCCGAACCTGCCGCAAGGATGAGCGACGGGGACCCAGACACATGGGGAGCTATGTGAGGCCACACATTGATGAGGACCTGGGTGCATTCTCTTCCCGCCGCTTCTACAAGAACAGATGAAGAAAGGTGCCACTCCGCCATTGCGGTCTCATCAATATGACGGGCCTCTGCTCCCTCTGCAAGGATCATTTTCTCACATCTCCAGTTAATTTTTCGGTTCTCCACCAGACAATTTTAGCCTCATAGTCAGTAGCAAGCAGAGCTGAAAGAATACCATCTTCGGAAAGATAGAAGGTATTAAAGGCCAATTCATCGGGATCAACCTTGATAAAGCCCCGTTTCTGATCCTTAGATTCCAGATCAAGCACGAGAAGATGGTAGCCGTTGGTATCCGGGATTGAAAGGAATACCTTGTTTCCCCGGCTTACACCAAGCACAGAATACACCAGTTCCACCTTATCCTTCTGATTTGATTGAATTTGATCAAAGGGTGGGATTTCCACGCTATTCAGGTATGAGCCATCTTCCACATTCATTACCCAGAACATGGAACGATCAAATACAATTCCAGATTTCGTTTTTGTAGACTCGTCAATACTGTCCTTATAATAATCGATTTTAATAATGAGCTGTCTTTTATCTGGAGCAGCACTGATGCTGTCGAGGGATGGGTAGAGCGTTTCCCCCTTTGGTATAGGCAGATCCTCATTTCGGATTAACACTACATAGAGTACCGTACTGTTACTGTCAAACCAGTACACATTCCAGCCCATAGGAAGACGACACACCACTGCCAGATCATTGTTTATCGATGTAAAAAGATTCGTTATATAGGGAAATGGGGTTCCGCCAATACCTTCCTGCCCCAGATATTCGATAAAGTTGCCGTCGCTGTCAAAATGGAGCACCGTTGAATCAAAGAGAACCCGTTTTTCCGCATCATAGGTCCGCCGATCCGGAGGTAATCGGTCTTCTACATACAGATGTTTTCTGGAATCCACCGCTAAACTGCCATTCTGAATAAGAGGATAGGGAACAGCCCTTCTTGTAACAATTTCTGAGGACCCGCTGCTGATTTTTAAGGTAAATGGAGGAGGATTTGTTTCCTGGTTATAAATCATGGAAAGCAGATCCCCATAGGAAGTAAACTTGGAAACCTTTTGGCCCTTGCTGTCGGAAATATAAAAAATGCCATCCCGCATGGCGATATGGGTCTTAATCATAGCCTGGGACTGATCCAGTGCAAAAAGGTCAATCTGATTTTCCAGACGACCAATATCCAGCCTGAAAAGGTTCTGCCGGTCCACCGACTGGATTTCCTTATTGGAACAGGAATTCAGGGATAAAATACTTATGATTGCAAAAATTATAATTCGTATCATGATAAAATCACGATAGACGCCCGCAGGACGCTTGTCAACCGTCGTTTATAGCGGTACATTCAAGATTATGTTGGACAATCTAGTTAAGGCACTCTTCGGCTCTCAGCACGAACGAGATTTAAAGGCACTTTTACCGATTCTGCATGCAGTTAATGAAAAAGAAGCATGGGCGGCTTCCCTTCCGCCGGAAGAATTCCCCAGGATGACAGAACGTTTCCGTGAACGGTATCGCAACGGCGAAAGCCTGGATTCCATGCTGCCTGAGGCTTTTGCCCTGGCCCGCGAAGCAGCAAGGCGGAATCTGGGAGAACGGCCCTATGATGTACAGGTGCTCGGTTCCATCGTTCTCCATCAGGGAAAAATCGTAGAAATGAAAACCGGCGAAGGTAAAACCCTGATGAGCGTTGCCGCCACCTACTTGAATGCCATAACCGGCAAGGGGGTCCATGTGGTCACCGTCAACGACTACCTGGCAAGCCGGGACGCTGCATGGATGAGTCCTGTCTTTAACTATCTCGGCATGACCGTAGGTACCATCCTTTCTGATATGGATAATGACCGCCGCCGTGAAAATTATGCCTGCGACATTACCTATGGAACCAATAATGAGTTTGGTTTTGATTACCTCCGGGACAATATGCGCTGG
>JAAYUZ010000135.1 GCA_012517385.1 Treponema sp.
ATTGGTTTCGAGCCCCCGAACCAGATCCGGATTCAAACCAGCCCGTTCAGCCAGATCCTCAACCGAAATTTTCCGGGACTCCCGCACCCGCTTTATCCGCTCACCTATGAGGTCATTTTCTGCCATACCGTCACTCCTTTACGAGTAAACCTATCAACTTACAAGCGGGGACGTAAAGGGTGGCATAAGATTTTTATACATACGTTATAAACAACCGGGAGCGCCAGGTATAATATCCAGAGATAATACCGTGGGATACCAGCCCTTATTTACTGCCTGAAGTTTTTTTCACCACCCTGCGGATAGCCTGTACAGCCAGATGGCCGGTCATGACTGCCGTCGGGATGCCCGCAGGGCTCAATGTCCATTGACCAGCCTTGTAAACCGACGGGATAGCGGTGTTCACCGCTTCGGGCATCTTAAGCATGCTGGCGGTAATGGGTACGGGCTCTTTCATGGACCAGCCGATGACAGAGCCTTCGGAACTTCCTCCAATTTCTTCTATAGTAAGGGGAGTCGCGATAATTTTAAACAGGATTTTCTTATCCAAACCGGGATACAAACCTTCAGAAAATAATGCGATGACCCTATTGGCTACAAACTCTTTAAGCTCATCGTACCAGTTTGCTTCCTTTGCCCGTTTTACCACTTCATACTCAAAAAGACAACTTATTATGAGACCAGTTTGATGGGCTGGAGCGGCGGCGGGGTCCTTTAAGACCGGGATTGCCACCTCAAAGGTGTTAAGACGGATGAGCCTTTCTATCCATCGATATATCTCATCCCGGGATAAGGTATCCCAGTTTTGCAGGATGTACTCCTGTTCTTCCCTCACTACAGCCCCCAGGCCCTTGCGGGAAGGGGTGAAAAAAAGATGACTGCTCGATTTTGCACTGAAATAGGCTGGATCTTCATCCACCGCAAGAAAGAGGGTAAAGATAGATTCCGCACCTTTTGCCTTTAGGATTTTTTCCCGTTCTGTTGTAAAGGATTCCCGTGCAGCGGCAGGAATACGGGTCTCCTCAAGGTTTTTATACAGGGTCCTCAGGTCCGCTGCCCAGATCAGATGATCATAGCGGTACTGGTCACCCTTTTCATCAATCACCAGCTTTTCATCGGGCATAACCTGAACAATGCTTCTTCCCGTATGAATTTCCACCCCCGCTTCACGGGCCCGTTTTTCCGCGACCAGGGCTAAGGTTCCAGTGCCTCCGCGGGCATAGACATAATCGGGATAAAGGTAGAGATACCCCAGGGCAAAGAAGGCGGGGGTTCCCTTGAAAAAGTGCTGAAGTATAATGTCCTGCAGGGATTGATTTGTTACCCGGAGCACCTTATGAAAATAGGTTTCCATGGGGACATTCATGTTGATGAGCACCCCCAGGTTGGCCAGAAGGCCCCCAATTCCCGGCAATTTTTCTGTGATAAAGCCTGCAAGCCCCTTCTTTTTGCCAAGAATGTTATTCACACTCCGCAGAAACCTTCCCATTTTTGCAATTGGCTTAAAGATCCTCCCGATTTCATCGATTGATTCAGGGTAGAGCCGTTCCAGAAGCGCACGGTACTGGGCTATACCTGCCTCAGCGTCCTTTATGAGGATGATAGAATCTTCGATACCTATAGAAACCGGCGTATGTACATAATCCAGTTCTATGTCGGTCCCCTTTAAGAGGGGGAATAAAAATCCTTCCAGGGCCCTGGTGCCGCCATCAAACAGGAACCCATCCCTGACAAACGAATTAACCAATCCGCCGCACTTATCGTTTTTTTCTATCAGGGTAACCGAAAACCCCGCCTTTGCAGCATGGATCCCCGCCGTTAACCCCGCAATACCACCCCCAACAATTACAACTTTTTCATTCTGCATGATGATTAATCTACCCCTTCCGATGCAAACCTTTATTGTCTATTTTGATGCTAAGGTCCCAATCGGTCAAGGGTGAGAATGGTTCTTACTTTTAATCATCTGTATATTTATACAGCCCTTGACATTATTTTTGCATAAGAGTAGTATATTTATATGAAACGGATTACTATGAACCACCATCATCATCATGGGTACTCATCCTGGGGGGCATAGAGTCCGGTGCCGCGTTGCGGTTCTGTTCGGCATATACAGCCGTGGGCTCTATGGGGTCCACGGCTTTTTTTATGCCCCCAAGAGCTGAGCCAGGGAGTACAGCGGCCAGCATGGGGCTGCAGACCTGGGAAGCGGGTCCTGCACTATGGCGGGGCTAACCCCAGGGCTTTGATACCCGGGGCTGACTCTTCGGGGGGCCGCAAAACACCTCTGAGGAAGCCGGTGAGCGGCTTCCTCAGAGGTGCTTAGCGGCGGGGGGCGCGTCTGATGGACGTCCTTGTAAGGCGTATCAATGGCGCCCCCCGGATCTAGAATATTTTAAGGAGTTCGTATGGGAAAGCTGAGGATTCTGATTCCAAAGGGACGGATTTTTGACAATGTGGCCCGGCTGTTTGCCGAGGCTGGCATCCCGATAAGCCTGTCGGAGCGGACCTACCGGCCGAGTATTGCCGCGGACTGGCTGGACGGTAAGGTGATGAAGCCCCAGAACGTGGGGGAACTGCTGGAAATCGGGAGCCACGATGCGGGGTTTACGGGCATCGACTGGATTCGGGAGACCGGTTCCGATGTGGTGGAGGTGATGGACCTGGGGTTTGACCGGGTTCGGATTGTGGCGGCGGTACCGAATGAGATGGATGAGGGGGCACTGCGGGGCAAAAAACTGGTGGTTGCCACCGAATATGTGAATCTGGCTCGGGATTGGCTCACTAAAAAGGGCTACGACTTCCGCATTTTACGGACCTACGGGGCGACGGAGGTATTTCCGCCCGATGATGCGGACATGATTGTGGATAATACATCAACCGGGCAGACCCTGCGGGACAATGGACTGCGGATTGTGGATACGGTTCTGGAATCATCAACCCGATTTGTAGCATCCCGGACAGCCATGGAGGACCCGGAGAAGCGGTCCCAGATTGAAGAACTGGCTATGCTTTTTAAGGCAGTGCTGGATGGCCGTGAAAAGGTGATGCTCGAAATGAATGTAAACAAGATACGGTTTCCGGACCTGGTGGCGGGGCTGCCGGCCATGCGGAGTCCCACCATTGCACCCCTTTATGGGGATGATGGGTATGCGGTCAAGGTGGCCGTGTCCCGGCAGGAGGTTCCGATTCTGATACCGAAACTGAAAAAACTTGGAGCCACGGATATCGTGGAATACGAACTGCGTAAAGTGGTGCCCTGATGGCCGGGCGGGTTTGGCACAACCGGCACGAGGCCTGACAACTGGGCGGCTGTATAGCCGTGATGACCGGGCGATCTGGATTGAACACCGGGCGGCTGTCAGGCCGGGTAGCCGGGCGGGTAGGTATGACGGCCAGGGCACCTTATGACATGGCGGCTATAAAGCTGGGTGCCCTGATGGCTGGCTTAGGGGCCTAACGGCGCATCGGCGGAGGATGCCGGACCCGTGGCAGGCACAACCGGCACGCGGCCTGACAACTGGGCGGCTGTATAGCCGTGATGACCGGGCGATCTGGATTGAACACCGGGCGGCTGTCAGGCCGGGTAGCCGGGCGGG
>JAAYUZ010000020.1 GCA_012517385.1 Treponema sp.
ATATCCCTCCTGCATGAGAGCCCAGATGGGGGTCATATAACTCTGGATGGAACAGTTGGGCTTAACCACAATAAAGCCCCTGTCCCAGCCCCGCTGCTTTCTCTGCAGGGGAATAATGTCCGCATGGTGCGGATTAATTTCTGCGATCAGCATGGGAACATCGGGGGTCCAGCGGTTTGCCGACGCATTGGATACCACCGGGATACCCGCTGCGGCATAGGCTTCTTCCAGGGCCTTAATTTCATCCTTTGACATTTCCAGGGCTGAAAACACAAAGGCACAATCCCCCTTTTTAAAGGCTGCTACCGCAGACTGTACATCATTGGCATCTGCCACTATCAGGTCCCCTACTCCCTTTCCATAGCCTCGGCTCAGCTGCCAACGGCCAGCTACTGCCTCCGCATAGGACTTGCCTGCGCTTCTGGGAGAAGCCGCCACATAACGGACCTCAAACCAGGGATGATCCGCAAGCAGGGCTATATACTGCTGTCCTACCATGCCGGTAGCACCTAAAACTCCTACGGGTATTTTCTGCATAATCAACAACTCCTTATGTATATACAATATAACAAATTACTTTAAATTAATTCCTGCTGCAGCGAGGGCAGACCTTAGTTTTGGTACATTAGCCGCTTCCAGATCACAGAGGGGCAGCCTGCAGGGCCCGGCGGGAAGCCCAGCCCAGCCCATGGCGGTCTTTATCGGAATGGGGTTTGTCTCAATAAAGGCACCCTTAAAGAGGGGCAGGAGCCCATAGTGGAGTTCCCGAGCCTTTGCAAAATCACCGGCGAGACAGGCCTCAGCAAGGGCACTGACCCGGTCCGGGACCAGGTTTGATACTACAGATACGACCCCATCCCCGCCTAAAGCACAGAGAGCAAGAGTAAAGGCATCATCCCCAGAGAGGACAGCGAAGGGCTTGCCTTCTGCCCGCCGCGGCTTTGCCACCATCTGGATGATGTCTCCCATTTGGGCCAGATCACCGGAAGCTTCCTTTACACCAATTATCGTTGGTATTCTAGAAAGCCGTTCCATGGAGGACACATCAATATTCTTGCCCGTTCTTGAAGCGATATTATAAATAAGGATGGGTGCATCCGTAGCATCCGCAATGGCTGAAAAATGACGGTAAATCCCTTCGTTGGTGGGTTTATTGTAATAGGGGGTTACCACAAGGATTCCATCGGCCCCCAAGGCCCGGGCCCGCTTTGCGTTGTCTATCGTGTGGGCCGTTGAATTGGAACCCACTCCGACAATAACTGGGACCTTACCCTTAGCTTCCTGCAGGGCAATTTCAATGAGCCGGTCCTGTTCATCCCGTTCCAACGTGGGGGTCTCTCCGGTGGTACCCAGGGGTACCAGGCCATGAATCCCCTTCTCCAGTTGAAACCGGATTAAGGTACGGAATCCTTCATAATCAACCGTTCCATCCCCAAACATGGGGGTAACAAGGGCGGTAAAAGCCCCTCGTAATTGCATCATATACTACTCCATCAGGTTATTTCAGGTTGGCCAGTACATCATCCATGGTAAAGACTCCCTGCCGTTTCAGCGTGCCGGAGCCCCCGGGACTGGTACATCCAATGAGCCATTCCGCTGCCCGGACTGCTCCGCGGGCAAATCCCTCGCGGCTGCGGGCTGTATGGGTCAGTTCGATGGTATCCGCAGTGGAATCGAAATAGAGACTGTGGGTACCGGGGACCGAACCCATCCGCAGGCTGGGAAAATGAAGTTCCTCCGGCCGGGGCGGCCGGTCCAGGGTGTCGTACACGGGGGTGGTTTTTCGATCCAATTCCTTGAGGACCCATTCTACAAGGGATTTTGCCGTACCGGAGGGACTGTCGGCCTTTTTATTGTGGTGGGCTTCGAACCCACCCACATCATACTCCTCATACTCGTTGAATAGTTTTGCCGCATAGCCGGCGATCCTGAAAAAGAGCTGGACCCCTATAGAAAAGTTGCTGGACCAGAGAAGGGAGCTACGCTGTTCGGTCACCAGCCTGCTGATGTCTGGAAGGGATGTATACCATCCGGTGGTGCCCACCACCACCGGTATATGGGCCTTCACCAACTTTTCTATGTTGGGGACCGCCGTATCAGGCCGGGTAAATTCTATGGCCACATCAATATCAAGTTGAGCGGTGAGCATTTCCTCCACAGAGGTAAAGCCCCCTTCAGAATTGCCAGCAGCAAAAGCTACCGGGTCCACGTAGGCTGCAATCCGGTGCTGCCGCTCCCGGGCGGCAGCTTCGATCATGTGGCCCATTTTTCCATAACCAATCAGGGCAATATTCATGGCAGTTCCTCGAGATCAGGCTTCAAAAAAGGCTCGGTGCAGGCCCTGCACAACCTGGGGGGCCTCCGCATCATCTACTATAAAACTGATATTAACCTTGCTGGCTCCCTGGGATATCATTTGAACCTGCACACCAAGGGTACTGCAAACCCCAAAGGCCCGTTCAAGGATCTCCGAAGACCGGCGCACATCCCCAATGATGGTGATGATGGCCTTCTTCTCTTTAATAGTGACACTGGCGATCTTTTCCAGATCCCTTTTCAGCGCACCCAGATCATGGGCAGCATCCAGGGTGAGCGATATGGAAGCCTCGCTGGTAGCGACCATGTCTACAGAAATTTTATGGGCAGAGAAAGCTTCAAACACCCCGGCAAGAAAACCGTACTGACCCAGCATCCGGCTGGAGACAATATCGACAAGGGTAACATTCTTTTTAGAAGTAATTGCCCGGACTGGGCCTGTCTGCCCATCAAGCTTGGATACTATTCTCGTGCCGGGTGCGGCAGGATTGTAGGAATTCTTAACCCTGACCGTGGTACCCGTCGCCATACAGGGCTGCATGGACCGGGGATGCAGTACCTGGGCGCCAAAATAGGCAAGTTCCGCCGCCTCTTCGTAGGTTACGACCTCCACGGGTCGGGCGGTTTTTACAAGCCGGGGATCGGCGGTGAGAATACCATCCACATCCTTCCAGACCTGGACTTCCTGGGCCTTGCAGGCAGCTCCGATTATAGTGGCCGTAAGGTCCGATCCGCCGCGGCCCAGGGTTGTTATGTTCCCCTGGGGGTCCTTGGCAATAAAACCTGTTACTACTGGGAGTACACCCGAATCCACCAGGGGAATAAGGGTCTTTGCGATGCTTTCCCAGGCTTCGCTCAGGACCTCCGCCTGACTGTAATTTGCATCGGAACGGAAGCCCGCATCCCAGGCATCGAGGGCCTTTGCCTTAATACCGGCGGTTCTGAAATAGGATGCAGCGATCCGTATGGAAAGCCGCTCCCCAAAGGATACCAGGTAATCCTTGGTACGGTTTGTCAATTCTTTAATGAGAGAAATACCGACCAGGAGACTTTTCAGTTCAGAAAGGAGGGCATCCACTTCCTGGAGAACCTGAGCATCAAGTCCCAGGTCTTTGATGGTCTGTTTATGGAGGTTTTCTATTTTTTCTATTGAGACCATACCCTTGAGCGCCTGGTCTGCTGCTTCTAAAAGATGATCCGTGGTATCCCCCATGGCAGAGAGAACCAGAACCGGTTTTTGATCCAGCAAGGGCTTTACAATACCTGTTACATAGCGAATCCGTTCAGCGTTGGCAACAGAACTGCCCCCAAACTTCATGACAATCATCGATAAACCTCCATCATAGAACTTACTGTATCAAAATGTGTATTTTTATGCAATACTTTTGTCATTTTTGTATATAAATTGTATATTACATTTATTATCTTCTGTGGTTGAGACAGGGTGCCCCTCTATGTTAGACTGAGATCATGAGCAGTCTAGAAAAAGCCCTGGTGATTTATAAAACAAAACCGGCCCTTGTAACCGAAGTCCTTGATAAAGTAACCATTCAGCTTGCAACGGGTGAACAGATAAAATTACGGCCCAAGGATATTATCCTGCTCCATCCTGGCCCTTTGAACTCATTAAAGGGACTTGAAAGCCCGATTCCGGAGGGAGACCTCCTGGGGGCCTGGGAACTGCTTGCGGGGAACCGAACCACGGTGCAGGAGGTGGCGGAGCTCGTATTTGGAGCATTTACCCCCAGGACTGCCTGGGAAATATACAAACATATTCAGGAGGGGCTCTACTTTGGCGAGGCCGCCACCGAGGCTGGGGGCGCCAGGGAGGTACCAGAACTGGCGGTGCAGGTGCGCAGGCCTGAGGAAGTGGAGCAAATTCAGCGGAAACGGAACGAAAAAAACCGTGAACAGGAAGAGCGGGAACGTTTTCTGGAACACCTGCGCTCGGGGACCTACGACACCACTACCGAAGGCCGTTTTTTACAGGATGTGGAAGCCCTGGCCCTGGGCAAAACCGATAAGAGCCGCACCCTGCGGGATGTGGGAAAGGCTGAAACACCCCAGGAAGCCCATAAACTACTCCTCAAAATAGGGTACTGGGATCCGTTCATCAACCCCTACCCGAGCCGTTTTGGCTGCCCCTCCAGTTCTGCCAGGGTGAGTGTTGCCCCGCCGCCTGAGGAAGAACGGCTTGATTTGACAAAGCTCCCTGCCTTTGCGATTGATAACCCCTGGAGCACCGATCCGGATGATGCGGTGTATATTGATGGGTCGACCCTCTATGTTCATGTGGCGGACCCCGCAGCGTCGGTCCTGAACGACAGCGAGGCAGACCTGGAGGCCCGCAGCCGGGGTTCTACGCTCTATCTTCCCGAGGGAGCCCTGAGGATGCTCCACGAGGAGAGTCTCCAGCACTTTGCTCTCGGCTTGAAAGATACATCTC
>JAAYUZ010000136.1 GCA_012517385.1 Treponema sp.
ATATCTGAATACAAGGAATGCCCTGTATCCCACAAGAAATTATGAACGGCAAATATACGCAACTATTGATAGGGATGTAGTTGAACCTTCTCTTTGGGAAGAATTACTACAAAAATAAAGCCCTCTGTTGGACGATACTGGATTTGAACCAGTGACTTCTACCGTGTGAAGGTAGCACTCTCCCGCTGAGTTAATCGTCCAACAGAGGGCTTTATTTTTGTAGTAATTCTTCCCAAAGAGAAGGTTCAACTACATCCCTATCAATAGTTGCGTATATTTGCCGTTCATAATTTCTTGTGGGATACAGGGCATTCCTTGTATTCAGATATGCCAAATTTTTAGAATCTGAGCGGACCATACTCTTAGGATCCCGGGTTATAAGATCCCAGGCTCTGGAAGATTCGGCATATAAGGCAAGGGCTTGAGAGCGGAGTTTGGTATTGCCCGTGAGATCTGCAAGATTTTCCATGGTGGCAGCTAGATTGTTTCGTGCCATCATTAAACGTTCCACAAGTTCCATATGTTCGGGCCTCTCATTAGGAACAAGCATGGGGAACCGGGACCGCTCTGTTTCCAGAATATCAAGCAGGCGATTATAATACCCCTGGGCAGCATGATAATCGCCCCTCATATAGGTAGTATTGCCGAGAGCAAAAAGCAGCCGCCGGTTTAAGGGCGCTTCCAGAGAACTGGCAAAGAACTTTTCCAGTGCTGCTCCCCAGTCGTTTTTAGTATAATAAATAACTCCCATGCGGTACTGAATCTCTGGAGGTGCCCAGCCATTAGCCAAGGCACTTGAATAGAGCTTAAGGGCGTCATCGTAATTGCCGGCACTGAAATATTCTATGTCTGCCAAATCCGCGTAGAGTCTGCCAAATTCGGATGAACGGGATAAGACTCGGCGCTGGACCGCATCTTCATAGACACCTATACCTGCAATAAGCTGAGCCTGGGCTGTGATAAACTCCTTATTATTACGTAGAAGGAGGGCATAGCGCCGATAGGCATCGATATGATAACCGATTCTGCGACTGGACAGTTCCGGGGCTGTATCAAAGACGGTAAGGGCCTTTTCCAGCATCCTCTGCTCATCAACCTGTTTGCCGAATTTTGAAAAATAACGGGCTAAGTGATAATACCCTTCGGGGAGCGTTTTGTCGGTTTTAATCGCCCGTTCCAGGACTTCCCGTACTCCTTCTATGTTACTTATATTTTTGTCCGGTACACCCTTCACATCCTGCAGTTTTTTATCAAGCAGGTAGCCTCCCATTTCTGCCAGGGCAGCACCGCTGATTTTTGTTTTGTTGGATTCCATGAAGTAAGCTTGCAGAGGAAGTACCTCCGCCAGGTTGTCGGTGCGGATAAAATACCTCAGCATCCGTTCCAGCACAGGATCTTCCCTGCCATAGCGTTCCAAATAGCGGGCATAGGCTTTTCTGGCTTCCTCATATCGGGTTGGTTCCAGATCTCCCCATGCAAGATTCACATCCCCAAGGGCTAAAAGACCATCCTTATCATCCAATGAGTAGTCAAGAAGATGATCCCTGAGGATTCTGTCTGCTCTGGTATAATTATGCAGGTAGGTTGCTTCAAAGTCTGCAAATTCCAGGGCCCCCTGCTTATCCCGGGGATAAAATTTCAGTAGTTCTTCATATTTTTGTTCCGCATAGATATATTGCCGTTTATCTCTAAATTTTTGGGCATATTTAAAGAACCAGGACTTTTTACGCCATAGATTGAATGCTTCATTAAAGCGTTCGTTGGCCCGCTGGTAATCCCCTGCTTCTATGCGTTCATATCCTTTTTTATAGATTGATTCAGCCTTCAGGGGGGTATAGATAAACTCAAAACTTAGATAAAATAATGAGGCAGAAACAAGGAACACAAAGGTAAACAGCTCCAGGATCGGCAGAACCCTATGCAGAAAGATATAGGTAAAACTGGACTGTTCAGCCTCCAGTTCTTCACCGGTCTTTTTTTCAAAGCCCTTCGGAATCGGGATGCTTCGCCCTAAAAGCCGGCCTGCCAGGGCCGCTGTTTCCTTTGCTGAGGCTCCCCGGACCAGTAACTTTATCAGAGCGGCCATCTGATCGGGCAGAATTGCTTGCTCGGCAATTAATTCTTCACAGGCAATTCTGAGATTAAGCGGGTAGGACGCAAGGGTATGTTCCAGTTTTTGATAGTCCTCTTCGGAAAGCAATATTTCTTCTACCGTAGAAGACTTGGCTTCTGCAGTTTTTGCTGTCCTGCCTGAGGATGAACCTTCCTTAGCGGGCTCCTTATTCGGAGCAAAGAGATCATCAATCCCGGTCAGAGAGAAATCTTCCATGCTTGGCATGACGCCAAGACCAGTTTCCTGCTTGTCCGGGATATCTGTACCTGAAGAGACATCGAAGGTTGCTGAATCCAGGGAAAATTCCTCAAATTCATTAAAAGCAGATCCCAAGGTATCGGCTGGAGTTGAAGAAACCGGAGTACTGGGACCTGATTCGGGAAAGGAACCTTCAAACTCGGGGATGGAAAAATCAAAAGACTCTTCTTCTCCAGCAACTGGGGGAGTTTCGGAGCTTGCTGTTATGGGCTCCTTTGGCTCCTCCTGGACTGCAGGGGCTTCTTCAAAACCAAGCTCTTCTCCGCCAAGGCTTTCCAGATCGATAATATCCGATTCAGGTACTTCGGGGGATTCTTCATTAATTAGCTCTTCAGGAATCGGTTGTTCTATTTCAGGGGAGGTTTCTGCCGGGAAGGCTGATTCATCAAGGGAAAAATCCTCAACATGAGCCTCCTCCGATATCGGTGCTTCCGATCCAGGTTCTTCTGAGCGGCTTGCTTCTATTTCATCGGAAAAACCCTGCAGAAGATCATCGGGGACTGCAAAATTCATATCCTCCGGCTCTGGTGAAGACTCTTCTATTCCAGCTTCTCCGGCTTCTGCTTCAGTTTGTGTTTCAGATGCTTCTGGTTCTGCAAAGGCTGCTTCGGTTACCGCATCTAAAAAACTGGTAAAATCAATCTCATCTGAGGACTCTGGACCGGATGTCCTGCCTTCCTCCATAGAATCTAAGGGCAATGAAAATACATCTTGCGATAGAGATGGTAACTGGGCTTCCGCTGCCGATACCGATGAAACAGTATCATCGCTTTCGCCCGGTTCCAGAGGAACCGGCTCGGTATCAGGCAAGGGCAGATCCTCATAGGGCTCCCCCGATTCTGACAAAACAAAGGGTTCCCGGCCAATTTCCTTTAAAGAGGCTTTAAATTCCTGTAAATCCTGCAAAGAGGGCATACTCAAGATATTGAAGCATTGTCCGATAATTGTAAAGAACATATGAAACGCTTTGTGCTATTCTTTTTACTCATCCTCTTCCACAGCATACTCTACGGCCTTGATATGGAGTCATTCCGCTTTGTGGACCATCTGTTATCCATAAAACAAGCCTCTTCTCCTGAAATTTATGAGGATGCGGTCATATTTACCTTTCCTTCCACATCCCGTCGAGTAGGAGTAGCCTTTGCTCATGAGGGATTCAGCAACATTCATTGGTTTAAAAAGCTGATGAAATCAGAAAATCCGCCTGATACGGTCACCGCAGAGCAAAATCAGAATAAAAAAACGAAAAACTCAGGACCAGTTTATATAGATTCGGGAGTCCTCTTTTACGTATACGAGTTCCCCGAAGGAATGAAGGAGCTCCAATATCGGCTGATTATTGATGGGCTCTGGATTACCGATCCCAATAATCCCAAATATCAAATGGATCCCTCTACCGGGATTATGCAATCCATAGTCACCCTGCCAGATGTCTATCCTGTTGATATTGAAAAGAAGCCTGTTGTCTACAGCGCTCCATCGGGTAGTCTCCGTTTTATGTTTGATGGAGACCCGGGGCAGCGAGTGACGGTGGCTGGAACCTTTAATAACTGGGACCCCTTCATGTATACCCTCCCGGAAATACGACCCGGTCACTATGAACTGATTCTACCCCTTGCACCGGGAACTTATCGGTATGTGTTCATTTATAAGGGAGAGCGGGTTCTGGATCCCAATAACCCCAAAAAGGTCTATACAAGAGAAGGGTATACGGCATCCGAAGCGGTGGTAAAATAGGGGAAAAGCTGAGCAGGTTCCAAAATAGCAGGTTCCCCAGTCCGCATAGGGTCCGCATGCTACATTGTTGTAAGGTAAACAAAAGAAAAAGGCCGGCATACCAAAGTAAACCGGCCTTTTATTGTTAGCAGGGGCAGGACTCGAACCTGCGACCTCCGGGTTATGAGCCCGACGAGCTGCCAACTGCTCTACCCTGCGTCGTGTGTTTATAGAGACTACCAATTTACGAAACTTTAGTCAAGTGGTTTTAGCAAAACTCACAGTAATCTTCACGGTCTGTCCATTTTTGCATGGGCCAGGGCAGATCCGAGGGCCACATAGGCGAGAATTATGGACAAGATCGCAAGGGTCGATGGAAACAGAAGTAAAAGATTATAAACACCATGTATCAACACCGCACTGATACCATAGAATAATGCCCTTGATACCCGGTGGGAAGTATTGTTTTCTGGCTGATTTTTTGCAAACAGGAAAATCGCAAGACCAACCCTGGCGGCACAGGCAGCATGCAAGGGGGCTGAAGTCAAGGTTCGGATCAGGACTAACTGTATATCCAGCAAGCCATAGGAAAGGGTTTCCAGCATGGCAAAGGAAAAACCTGCCAGCACACCAACATAAATCACTGTCTCCCTGGAATAGGTTCTGCTTCCGGCCATAGTTTTTGAAGCTATGTATAAAAGAATCCAAAATACTGCAAACCGTCCGGCCTCTTCTGAAAAGGCATTCCGTAAAAAAATGGTGTATAACAGGGAAATCGGACTGCCAGAACTGAGTACAGGCATGAATACCTGCAATATGCTCCCGAGCAGCATGGAAAGTGCCCCTGCACCCAGGGCAACGAGAAAGAGCCAGCTGTTTAACTGCGGATTTCTCCGTTTTATATAGAGATAGGTAATCCAGATAGGCAAGGAAGAGAGACAAACTATACTAAATAGATATACAGGCCCCTGCAATTTATGCTAACCCCCTTGTCTATTCTAGCAAATCGAATACTCTAGGGTCTATGGAAAAGACAAGTAAACACTCATTATTAATACTGGTGGGTCCCAAACATTCGGGAAAAACAAGTACGGGGAAAGCCCTTGCAAAGCTTATATCAGGGACCTTTTTTGATCTGGATGATGAACTTGCCCGTTTATCCGGGAAGTCTCCCCGGGAACTATTTCTGCAGGGGGAACAGGCGTTCAGAGAAGCGGAACTGGGGGCTGTAAAACACCTGCTTCAGCTCATCAATATGGAACAACATACTGCATTACGTAGACCATACATTATTGCCACCGGAGGCGGAATAGTGGATAACCCCCCAGCCATGGATCTATTAAAGCACTCTGGTACCATAATTTATCTGGAATTATCCCCGGAAACAGCATGGAAACGGATTCAGATCACCGCAGAGCGAAGTGGGAGCCTGCCGCCGTTCCTCAGAACCGGGGATGCTGAAAAAACACACCGGCAGCTTCATGAACGGAGGGCAAATTTATACAGAGAACTGGCAGACCTTATCATCGATGCCGAACAGGAACCGCCTGAGCTGAGGGCTAACATTATTTTTCAACATCTGAAACAAATTTGACCTTGACCTATGCCGAGTTTACGCTATACTTAGAAATAATATGGCTAAAGAACGGGTTCTAATTGTTGAAGATGAGAAAATTATTGCCCTCGACCTCCAGCGCCGTCTAGAACGTTTTGGCTATACCATCTGTGAAACCTGTTCAGAAGGTGTAGATGCCATAGAAAAGGCCAAGCTGCATAAGCCAGACATCATATTGATGGATATCATGCTGAATGGCCCCATGGATGGTATTGAGGCGGCTAAAATTATTAAACAGGAATTACGGATTCCTGTGGTATTTTTAACCGCCTATGTGGATGACCGTACCCTGGAGCGGGCAAAGACCGCAGAACCCTATGGATACATTCTCAAACCATTCAAAGAACGGGAACTGTATACCGCAATCGATATAGCATTATATAAATTCAATTCAGAACAGCAAATAAAGAGACAGGAGCGGCTTTTTTCCGCTATTTTACATAGTGTAAACGATGGGCTCATAGCTGTTGATAATGATCTTACAGCCCTGTTTTTAAACCCCATAGCCAGCCAGATAAGCGGGTGGACCGAAGAAGAAGCCCGCGGCAGACCGATACATCAAATATTATCCCTCATAGACTCCAAGACCCTGAATCCTATTCTGCCCACCATGCTTCCCAAGGAGGAAGTGCCAAACCGCTTCAGGGATGTGATTCTTAAGGGTCGGCTTGGGCAATCCTATATATTGGACGGTGCAATCACAAAAATTCACGAGGCAGGCAATGAAACAGAAGGGTACGTTCTGGCGTTCCGGGATGTTACGGAACTACGGAAACTCTCTGCCACTGTCGATTACCAGACCAGCCACGACAAGCTCACCGGGCTTGGAAATCGGGAAGATTTTGCAATAAAGCTTCAAGGTGTACTGGAGGAACTGGGCAGATTCGGCGGATCCCATACATTGATACAGTTGGATGTAGATCGTTTTAAGATTGTAAACGACACCTGCGGTACCATGGCGGGGGATGAATTGCTGCGTCAGGTGGCCACCTATATCCAAACCCTTACCCAGCGCAATGATATAGCAGCCCGGCTTGGGGGGGACGAATTCGCAATTATCCTTAAAGATTGTGTGCTGGAAAATGCTCAGCAGGTTGCCCAGCGGCTTCAGGAAGCGGTACAGAATCATAATTTTATATGGCAGAATAATTTATTCCCCATCACTTTAAGTATAGGTCTTGTTCCGCTCAGCAGTGAAGATACGGATATCCATATGGTGCTTGCGGCAGCGGATGATGCCTGCTATATCGCCAAAGAAGAGGGCGGCAACCGGATACGGATATTCCAGCGGAATGAAGAAAAATACATACTCCGCCGGGGACAGATGGAATGGGTAAGCAAAATCAACAACGCCCTGGAAGATAATAGATTCAGACTCTGGTACCAGCTTATCGAACCCCTCCGGTCTCTTCCGGGTATTCACCCCAAATTGGAAATACTGATCCGGATGGAGCACGATGATGGGAGCATCATCAGTCCTGGAGCCTTTATTCCCTCCGCGGAACGCTATGGTTTAATTTCTGCAATTGACCGCTGGGTGTTTGAGAACTCTATAAAAGCCTGGGTACAGTTAAAATCCCAGAACCATGAGCTTATTAACCGGATATTTTCTATAAATCTTTCCGGGGCCACCCTGCTCGATGAAACCTTTATCGATTATGCTATCAATATTACAGGCCAGTACGGTGTCAGTCCCGGCAGCTTTTGCCTTGAGAT
>JAAYUZ010000137.1 GCA_012517385.1 Treponema sp.
TTGAGCGGATTCCCTCCGGTGCCCGGAAGAGGCAGCCCTCATCGGCTTCCCGAATCATGGCCAGGTCGTTAAAGGAATCTCCCGCCGCAAAGACCTGCATATTGATGGATTTGAGGGCCCGAACGGCATGGAGCTTTCCTTACTTTTGTCTGAGCCGATAGTCAGTGACGGTGCCATCTTCGGCAATGACCAGGTTATTGCAGAAGAGGGTGGGGTAGTCCAGTTTGGCCATGAGGGGCCGGGCGAATTCTTCAAAGGTATCCGAAAGAATGATTACCTGGGTCATTGAGCGGAGCCGATGCAGGAAGTCCCGGGCGCCGTCCAGGGGTTCCATGGTATTTATAACCGCCTGAATGTCCCGGATCTTGAGCCCCCGCTCTTTAAGAAGGGCGAGGCGGAATTTCATCAACTTATCGTAATCCGGTTCATCCCGGGTGGTCCGCCGAAGTTCCGGAATTCCAGAGGCTTCAGCAAAGGCGATCCAGATTTCGGGGACCAGCACCCCCTCCAGGTCGAGGCAGACGAGTTTCACGGGTCCTCCTACTGTTTTTTCTTGATGACTTCGAAGCCGCAGTAGGGCACCAGCGCCTTGGGGAGTCGAACCGAGCCATCGGCCTGCTGGAAATTTTCCAGAATGGCAATAATACCCCGGCTGACCGCGATAGCGGTACCGTTTAACATGTGAACGTACTTATTCTTGCCGTCCTCGTCCTTAAATTTTATGTTGAGCCGCCGGGCCTGGTAGTCGGTACAGTTGGAGGTGGAGGTTACTTCGCCCCACTCGCCGCCGTTCCGGCCGGGCATCCAGGCTTCCAGGTCCCATTTGCGGTAGGCCGGGGCTCCCAGGTCACCGGTGCAGGTATCCACCACCCGGAAGGGGATTTCGAGGCCCGAGAAGATTTCTTCTTCTATAAAGCGCAGTTCTTCGTGGAGGGCGTCCGATTCTTCGGGGAGACAGTAGGCAAACATTTCCACCTTGGTAAACTGGTGGACCCGGTACAGGCCCTTGGAGAACTGGCCCGCTGCGCCCGCTTCCCGCCTGAAACAGTGGGAAAGGCCCGCCATCCGGAGCGGCAGTTTTTCCTTGGCCAGGATGGTCCCAGAGTAGTAGCCTCCCAGGGTTATTTCGGCGGTGCCGACGAGGCAGGTCCCTTCCCCTTCTACGGTGTACACGTTCGATTCGGCACCCCGGGGATTAAAGCCGATTCCTTCGAGGATTTCTTCCCTGGCCAGGTCGGGGGTGATAAAGGGGGTAAAGCCCTTTTTCTGCAGGATGTCCATGGCATAGCGCACGAGGCCCAGTTCCAGGAAGACCCCCTCATTTTTAAGGTAGTAAAACTTGGTGCCCGTAACCTTGGTGGCGGAGTCAAAATCGATAATATCCAATTCCTGGCCCAGCTGCACATGGTCTTTCGGTTCAAAAGTAAAGGTGGTGGGGTTTCCGACCCGCTTAATTTCCAGGTTGTCCTTATCTTCCTTGCCAATGGGGGCTGCAGGGTGGGCCATGTTGGGGATACGGCGGCCCTCGGTGTCCAGTTCCTTTTCTACAGTCTCGAGCTCGGCCTCTGCTGCAGCAATATCGTCCTTCAGCTTTTTGCCTTCCTCGATAAGCCGGTTCCGGGTGTCCGGATCCAGCTTGCCTTTCATAGCTGCCGCATTGGCATTCCGCTGCTGCTGAAGGTTCTGGAGCCTGGTAACAAGCTCGTTCCGTTTATCAAAAAGCATGACCACCTTGTCGGCGTCTGCCTTCATATTGCGGTTCCGGATGTTTTCTTTAACCGCTTCCAGATTGTCCTTAATGAATCGATAATCAAGCATAGTGGGTTTATAGTAGTGATTGAAGGGCCGAACGGCAAGGGGGCCCTGCAGAATTAGTTAAAAAATGACGGGGCACCCCCATTTCCCATTTATTTAAACAAAACCGCAGGGGCAGGAATATCCGGTTTGTATACCATCAATATGAATACGATAAAGAGCGGAGCCACCCCGGCAATCCCGATCCACCACCGCTGCTTATAAATCTGGATAAGTTCGTCCGGGAGCTTCTCATCCTCCGGTTTAAGCTCCGAAAGGAGTTTTTTCAGCCGGTACTGGGTCGGTATGTCGCTTATTACCCAAATTGCGCCGGAAAGCATGAAAAGTATGAGACTTAACGAAAGCCATCCGATCTGCCAGAGATCTCCCACTATCATGCTGAGGGAAATACCCGAAAGCACCGACAGGATGATAAGGGGTGATGAAAAGCGGGCATCAAGGTATGTAACGGTGCCATAGGTGTGCAGGATAACCTCTTTTTTGCCCGAAACAAGACTGCGCCCCTCCCAGAACATGCCCACCACCGCGTTGGCAAAGAACAGGGTGGTTGAGAGCACGTGAATGAACAGAATGTGAGGATACAGCTCAGGCCGTTTTAAGAACCCTGTCAATACCGAAGGAAAAAGAATAGCCATAAAA
>JAAYUZ010000138.1 GCA_012517385.1 Treponema sp.
GTAGTTGCTGAAAATCTTGCCGTTGGACAAAAAGAGGAGGATATCAAAGGGGTTGTAGAGTTTTTCTCCAAAATACCAATAGCCGTTGTACCAGAGTTGGACAAGCCGCATGTCCGAGCCTTCCATGGCATCCGCAAAAACCGTCTCCAGGTCATGCTGGGTGTAGCCGCAGATTTCGCCGAAGGCGGGGTTAAGCGTAATGTCTTCAAGGTTGTTAAGGCCGCTAAAGAGGGAGAGTTTACTGAACTTGCTCACCCCGGTAATGAAAGCAAGCCGGATATACCGGTCGCTGTCCTTAAGCACCGAGTAGAGGTTTTTAAGGATGTCTCGGGCTTCCCGGGCGACCTCAGGGCGGGACAGGTTATCCAGGATGGGCTTGTCGTATTCATCGATAAGGACCGCTACCGGGGCCTGGTAGCGCTCGGAGGCGGCTAGGATAAGGTTAGTGAGGGCCAGCTTGGGGTTCTGGAAGGATGCCGGGTCGGGCATGGGGAGTTTCAGGCGCCGGTAGTTTTCGGTAAACATAATGGTAAAGGCGGTGGCGAGCTCCTCCTGGAGTTTCTTGTAATCCCCGCTTCCAAAGCTCAGGCGGATGACGGGATAGGGAGTAAAGTCATATTTGTCATAAATATAGAGTCCCTTAAAAAGCTCCCGGTTTCCCAAAAGGGCTTCAGCCAAGGTGTCGAGGAAGAGGCTTTTCCCAAAGCGCCGAGGCCGGGAGAGGAAGAAAAACTTTCCCTTGAGAAGCACCTTATGCACAAAGGGAGTTTTATCAACATAGTAATACTGTTCGCTTACAAGCTGGGAAAAAGTCTGGAGTCCGATAGGAAGTTTTTTGGCGATCATACCGAAAAGTATAAAACAAGCCGTCTCTTTAGACAATTAAGGGAGCTGCTGGGCGTGGAAGTTTAACAGACATGGTAACCCCGGGAGTGCATGGAGCCCATAATTGACAGTTCCCGCGAGCCCTGGTATGGTGTTTTATAATACCACACTACAACAAGGAGGCGTGTAATGGTGATTGTCCGCAAGTATGCAGAGGTTCAGAGCCGCGGATAGGATAGGAACTATCGCTCATTTTCTGTTTGTATATTGTCTGCGCACGTTTTGCGCTCGCTGAAAAAATTAGTTTCTAAATCCTATCTTTTCCGCTCATCCTCTCGCTTTTTTTTACCCACAACTTAATTCGGTTCTGTTTGATCCGTAAATTGCATTCGCGGTGTATGGAGTGCTTGTCGCGCCCGCGGTATTTGCAGCGAACCTAATGCAAGCGGTCATGCAGAAAATACGTTCATCAAACTTTTGAAATTGACTAAAGGAACAACACAATTGTATACCACAATGAATCCTGAAACCTGGGGGTGGAAGGGTATATTTCACGGCTTCTGGCAATCCGCATGCCAGGAAGATGGCAGAAAATACATTCCCGGCCGCATTATCCGGCGGGAATATCATCAATATGATGTGGTCATACCCCATTATATTGATGAAAAACCGATGCTCCCGTCTGCTTGTACGGCGGGTCTCTACCGCAATTTACGGGTAAGTGGGGCTTTTGCGTTCCGGACCACAGGAGGCGCTGATTACCCCGTTACCGGCGACTGGGTGCTCCTTGATACCGAAGAAGACAGCCTCCGGATTCACCGGGTTCTGGAACGGCAAAGTTCCTTAAGCCGGGGCGCGGCGGGGGATAAAACAGAAGAACAGGTGCTGGCGGCCAACATCGATACGCTGCTCCTCGTGTTTGCCCTGGACGGGGGCCGGAATTTTCTCCGCACCTTTCTTGAGCGGGCCCTGGTAGTTGCCCGAAGCGCTGGCTGTGGGGTCTGTATAGTCCTTAATAAGGCGGACCTGGCGGATGATGAAACGCGTCGGAACGCTTTAGCTACCGCCGCTCTGGCCGCTCCGGGGAGCCCCGTAGTGGCGGTCAGTGCGAAAACCGGGGAGGGCTTGGAAGAACTAAGCCGTTACTTCTCTGCCGGAGAAACCCTGGGGGTGCTTGGCAAAAGCGGGGTAGGGAAGTCTGCCCTGATCGGGGCTTTAAACGGTGTTAAAGGTGCCCCTCTGGGGGTCACAGTTGTGTCGGGCACTCATCTGGCAGCGGCTCCTTTGGCGGGCGATTCGGAGGCGGGCTTGGACGGCCTGGATGGCTCCGGCGCTTTTGAACAAGAAGCCGCACCACAGGAAGGGGCTGTACTGGAATCGGACCGCAAAGGGCGGCATACTACTACCTCAAGCAGGCTCTACCGGCTTTCGTCAGGGCTTCTCATCATTGACAGTCCCGGAATCCGGGAATTAAAGCTCTGGGCCGATGGGGATGACCTGGCGGCGAGTTTTTCCGACATTGCAGGACTAGCGGACCAATGCCGTTTCTCTGACTGCAGCCACGAGGGCGAGCCGGGCTGCGCGGTCCAGGCTGCCCTGGCTTCTGGTGAGCTGGATGAGGGCCGTTATCGCTCCTACCTGCAGCTAAAGCGGGAACAGGCTTGGCTGGACCGCCGGCTCGATGACCAGGCCCTGCGGGCGGAAAAGGCCCGCTGGAAGCAGATCGCCAAGTTCCAGAAGAGCCTGCAGAAAAGCCGGCGATAGTTTTGGGGTGTAGCGGGTAGCGGGAATTGAGCCGGGCTGGGGCTTGCTCCGGCGGTCGAGTTTTGGTCGCGGCCTGGGCCAAGACCGGCTGTCCGCTTGCGTGCCCGCCGCCAGCCCTTACGGCCAGCCAGCGCCCTAAAAGCCGCTGCAATTGCATTCTCCATCAATCTGTACGAGACTATAACCCATGAACAACGAACGACTATACCGGATGTCCTTTAGCCAAGTGTATCCTCTGTATGTTGCCAAGGCAGAACGCAAGGGGCGCACCAAGGATGAAGTAGACCAGATTATTTTTTGGCTTACCGGCTATGATGTGGAGGGGCTTGCAACCCAGATTCAGAGAGCGGTGGATTTAGAAACCTTTTTCGCCGAAGCTCCACGGTATAATCCCAACGCGGACACTGTTACCGGAGTTATCTGCGGTGTTCGGGTAGAAACTATTGAAGACCCCCTTGTGCGCAAGGTGCGTATTTTGGATAAGCTTATCGATGAACTTGCTCGGGGAAAAAAGCTAGAAAAGGTTCTGAGACTCTAGGCTGGTTTCAAAATTCTGCTGCTGTTATTTTTGCAATAAAAAATGATACCCATATACTATAAGGTATGATGAGTCCCAAAGGGTCCCTGATTTGGATGAATCTTTTTCTCTGGACCGGCATACTGCTCTTCGGAGCCGAGGACCCATTAAAGGTTTTAATACTCCATTCCTACCAGACCGATTACCCCTGGACGGGGGCAATACAAAGAGGGATAGAAACCGGATTAAGTGAAGGAAATTCTATCAATGTAATCATTAAGACTGAACACTTGGATACTAAGCGCCCCTGGACTGAAGCAAGAAAAACCCTGTTTGTACGCTACCTGGAAGAACAATACAAGGCTTATAGGTTCGATGCTGTCATCGTAAGCGATAATGATGCCTATAATTTTATGATTCAGTATGGAGACTCTCTCTTTGGCCAGATTCCGTGGGTTTTTTGCGGAGTCAACGATCCAGACCCCACTGTGCTTGCCCCATACAGATCCCGCGTAACCGGGGTTATAGAATATGTCAATTATGAAAAAACCTTACACTTGATACAAAGCCTTCTGCCTGATCTGCAAACCTTATTTATACTTGCAGACGAAACCACCACAGGTATATTGAACAAAGCCGAATTTAAATCCCAGATGGCCGCCATTGGACAGCCAGTGCCCTATGAAATACTCGCCCCTGCAAGCTTTCAAGAAATTCTTAATCAGGTAAGCCGCCTCCCCGAACATACTGCAATCCTCCAGCTTGCCTATTCCCAGGATAGCAGCGGAACCTATATCCCCTATAAAAAGGTTGTTCGTTCTGTAAGCGCAGCTGCCTCCGTTCCGGTTTTCGGTGTTTGGGACTTTAACATGGGGCAGGGTATACTCGGCGGAGCCATCACTTCGGGTTTTGAACAGGGCAAGCAGGCAGCGGGCATGCTTATTCGGATACTGGAGGGAACGGAGCCGCAGAATATTCCCTTATTACATCTAAAAGATACGCCTCTTATGATAGACTGGCAGCAATTACAGCGCTGGCGCATACCAAAAAACAGTCTGCCAATTGGGGCCGTTATTTTGAACAAAGCGCCAAACATCATTGCAGAAAATCCGCACATTGGAATTATCATCGTATTTCTCTCATGTACAATTGTTATACTTGGTGTGTCTATAATTCTTTTAAAAAGAGCCCAGAGTACTTTACGAGCATCTCAGCTCAAAATTAAACAAGAATTGCAGGAAAAAGAAATGCTCCTTCGGGAGGTGCACCACAGGGTTAAGAATAACCTCCAAATAATGGCAAGCCTGCTTCATTTGCAGCAAAGTTATACGACTAATCCCGAAACCCAGTCGGTGTTGCTGGATACCGAGAACCGGATCCGCAGCATGGGACTGGTCCACGAAGAGTCCTATGAACAGGAGAGTTTTGAAAAGGTCGATCTGGTACAATACCTGTGTTCCCTGGGCAGCTATTTAAGTTCCATTTCATCAAACGAATTCACCTGTACTTTTGAGTGTTCTGGCCATGAAAACTGCGAATCTATATATGTGCCGCTCGAATGGGTTGTCCCCTTTGGACTCCTTATGAACGAACTTATCACCAACTCAATTAAGTATGCCCATGGCGAACAAGGCTTCTGCGGTATTTATGGCTATATTGAGCGGATTGATGAGCAGGTGGTGCGCTTAACCTACTGGGATTCAGGTCCGGGGATCCCAAAGGAGTATTCCTTTGATAAACCGGAAACCCTAGGATTCCAGTTGATGAACATCCTTGCCCAGCAATGCAATGTCCGGCTTCTCCGGGACGAAAAGAACCTCAGTAAAATTTATATCCTCATTACAATCGATCAAATTACAAAAGCCGGTAACATTTGAAAATTACGTCTCCCTGCATTTTTTTCTTGACAAGCTGGAAAAGTATGCTATTCTATGTTTAACCGGTTAAATAAACCGGTTAAAAAGCACATTCCAGGAGGAATAGGTATGAAAAAGACGTTAATGGTAATTGCCGCTTTACTGACTGCCGCCGCTGTTTTCGCAAGTGGCACCAGCGAAGGACAGGCTCAAGCTGCCAAGGGCGGAAAGCTTACCCTGATGCAGAACAAGCCCGAAATCGATGCCCAGCTTAAGGCTTATGCCAAAATTTGGGGAGAAAAGAACGGCGTTACCGTCACCATTAAATCCATCGGCGGTACCTCCGGTGGTATGGGGCCCCAGCTAAAGGCTGACTATGCCGCTGGTGATATGCCCGACATTTTCGCCTTCGACGGACTTGAATCCTACAAAGAATGGGAAGGTTCCATCCTTGACCTTTCCAATGAACCCTGGGTTTCCAAGACCTCCGTTGCATTCAAATACAATGGCAAGGTCTATGGCTTCCCCGTCGCAGTAGAAGGCTGGGGAATGGCCTACAATGCGGATATGCTGGCCAAGGCTGGTATCGATCCCAAAACTCTGGTTAACCTTGACGGGTACCGCAAAGCCTTTGCAAAACTCGATTCCATGAAGGCTGAGCTGGGTATTAATTCTGTTGTTTCCATGGCCGCTTCCATCGAAATGGGTTGGGTCACTGCTCACCATAACTTTAACAGCCTCCTTTCCAATGGACTCCCCTATGGCGATCTTTCTGTTGTAAACGCCCTGCTCAAGGGTGATGTGGATATGCAGCGGCTTAAGGAATATGCCGACTGGGTAGAACTGCTCTTTAAGTATGCTGACAAGACCGTGCTGCTGACCGGTAACTACGATGCCCAGGTTGGTGCCTTTGCAACCGGCAAAGCCGCATTCCTCCATCAGGGTAACTGGACCGATCCCAACATGAAGTCCGCCAATGCGACCTTTAAGATGGCCTTTGCTCCCCATGGTTCCATGGAAAAAGCTACTGATGGTATCTTCGTTGCATCTCCCTCCTTCTATGCCATCAACAAAGACTCCAAGAACCTGGCTATGGCAAAGAAATTCCTTATCGATCTGGTTACTACCCCCGAAGGTCATAACTACATGGTTAAAGAAGCGGGCATGATCCCCGCCTTCTCCGGTATCGATCTGAATCCCGACGGCCAGCTTTCCAAATCGGTACAGCAGTGGTCCGCCGCCGGCAAGGTATACTCCTGGAACCAGTACTACTTCTCCAATGATTTCCGGGACAAGGTACTTGCTCCTATCTACAACCAGTTTGCCGCCGGCCAGATTACCAAGGATCAGTTTGTTGACCTGATGACCAAGGCTTTCAAGGATAATGCAAAAAAATAATGAATAAGTAAGCAGGCCCAAAGGGCCCTATGGATGGCTACAGGGTCCACCTGTAGCCATTCTTATTTTATGCGCCTAGTCTGGGGGGCAAGATGACGAAAAAAAGCGAATCTAATCTGGTGTTCTGGTTGTTTCTGGCACCGGTGTTGTTTGCGTTTCTTATGGTAATGGTAATTCCCTTTATAATGGGGTCTTTTTATGCCTTTACCAACTGGTCGAGTTCAGCAAAGCTCGATGGTGGTTTCCGTTTTGTAGGTTTTGAGAATTTCGTAAAAAGTTTTCAGGATCCATCATTCCTGTATGCCTTTGGTATAACCTTTGTGTATACCATTCTGAATATGTTTTTCATCAATATAATCGCCTTTTCGCTGGCCCTGCTTGTAACCAGCGAGCTAAGGCTGAAACACCTGTATCGGGTTGGTTTTTTTGTACCGAACCTGATCGGCGGACTTATCCTGGGGTATATCTGGCAATTTATTTTTAATAATGCGATCCCCTCCTTGGGTTCCCTTATACCTGCACTTAAATTTCTTGCAGATCCAAATAACCTTATGCTTGGGAAAAATACCTCCGCCTTAATTGCCATGGTCATTGTCGGAACCTGGCAATATGCGGGTTATATTATGATGATTTATATCGCGGCTATCGAAAATGTTCCTCAGGAACTGCATGAGGCCGCCAAAATTGATGGGGCTACTCCCTGGATTCGCTTAAAAGCAATCACCATCCCCATGGCAGCCCAGGCTTTTACGGTTACCATGTTCCTTACTCTGGTAAACTCCTTTAAACAGTTTGATGTGAACGTATCCCTCACCTCCGGCGGTCCCTCTACCATGTTGTTTGGTAAGCCCATCCTTGGTACTGAGCTGATTGCCCTTAACATTTACAACACGGCCTTTATATCAAACAACCTTGCCCAGGGGCAGGCCCGGGCGGTGGTGTTCTTCCTGGTTCTGGCGATTATCTCGATTATCCAGGTCTATGTGATCAAAAAGAAGGAAATAGAATTATGAGTAATAGAAGACTCGGGATATTCATTGCTGAACTGATTACCGCAGTTCTCTTTATACTGTTTATGTTTCCCTTTTACCTGGTTGTTATTAACTCTGCAAAAACAGCCTTTGAGGTAACCCAGTATCCACTGGCATGGCCTGAAAAATGGGGCAACCTTATAGCCAATGTGGTAAAAATCTGGACCAGTGAATCGGTGCGCTATCCCAGTTCACTGGTAGCTTCCGGTATTATTACCGCCCTGTCATTGGTGCTCATCAATCTGCTCTCTGCCCAGGCTGGATGGGTGCTGGTCCGCACCAAGAATATGGTCAGCAATGTAATCTTCTTTATCTTTGTGGCTGCCATGGTTATTCCCTTTCAGATTGTCATGTTTCCCCTGTTAAGCTGGTTCCGCATGACCACCCAGGCTACGGGAATACCCCTTCTGAGAACCTACCAGGGGATTATCCTGGCTTACATCGGCTTCGGTGCTTCCCTTTCAATTTTTATGTTCCATGGATTCATTAAGGGGATTCCGCTGGAATTGGAAGAGGCTGCAACCATAGATGGCTGCCGCAGGCATCAGATTTTTTATGAGATTATTTTCCCCATCCTCACGCCCATTCAGGCAACCGTATTGGTCCTGAATGGTATATGGATATGGAACGATTATCTCCTACCCCTTCTGGTACTTGGTAAAGGGAATGCGATTATGACCCTTCCGCTGGCGGTTTCCAACTTTGCCGGTGCCTTTGTAAAACAATGGGACCTGATTCTAACCGCCATACTCCTTGCGATGATTCCGGTTATCATCTTCTTCCTCTTTGCGCAGAAGTACATTATCAAGGGAATGATTGCCGGTTCAATAAAATAGGATTTATATATGGAAGGTTTATGGAAGGCCCTCTTTCTCCAATGCAATGAACGCTGGGCCAGCAGGGGCTTAACATAACAGGCTGGCTGGGAAGAGTTTTACCTCCGGCTGGAGAAGGAATTTCAACGGTTTGCTGAGCTTTTATGGCGCTTGTATGGTTCCCGGCCCGATTTTGCCTATCAGGTAGAAACCATCATTGCCAATCTATTTACAGCCTTTGCCAGTAGACCGGCCTATCTTAAGGAACGGGACCGGCTGTATCCTCCTGAGTCAGGCTGGTTTCTTTCCCAGGAACAGGTGGGCGCGGTTGCCTATGTGGACCGCTTCGCCGGTACCTTCGCGGGGCTAAAGAACCGGCTCCCCTATCTGAAGGAACTGGGGGTTACCTATCTGCATCTCATGCCCTTTTTTAAATGCCCCCAGCCAGAAAATGATGGGGGATATGCGGTTTCCAGTTATCGGGAAACGGACCCAAAACTGGGTACCATGGAAGAGCTCTCCCAGCTTGCCCGGGATTTCTCAGAAAAGGGCATCGCTCTGGTAGCGGATTTTATCTTTAACCATACATCCGATGAACATGAATGGGCTTTAAAGGCAAAAGGGGGAGATAAAAAATACCAGGATTTCTACTGGCTTTTCTCTGACTATGGAGAGGCACAGAAATACCAGGCCCACCTCCGGGATATATTTCCGGAAGTCCGGCGAGGTTCATTTACCTTTAATGAAGAACTGCAGAAATGGGTATGGACCACCTTCCATTCCTATCAATGGGATTTGAATTACCGGAATCCTGAAGTGTTTGATGCCATGGTTCAGGAAATGCTTTTTCTGGCCAATGCGGGTATTTCAATCCTGCGTCTGGATGCGGTTGCCTTTACCTGGAAAAAGGAAGGGACCAACTGTGAAAACCTGGATGAAGCCCATACTCTGATACAAGCCTTTCAGGCAGCGAGCCGGCTGGCGGCTCCCTCACTGCTCTTTAAGTCCGAAGCTATCGTACATCCCGATGATATAGAAAAATATATTGATTTACGGGAATGCCAGATTTCTTACAATCCGCTCCTTATGGCGGAGCTCTGGGAGGCTGCGGCTACGAAAGAGGTCAGGCTCCTGGCCCTTTCGCTGAAAAAACGGCACCACCTCCCCCAGGGCTGTGCATGGGTAAACTATGTGCGGTGTCACGACGATATAGGCTGGACCTTTGCCGATGAGGATGCGGCGGAACTGTGGATCAAAGGCAAGGACCATCGGGATTTTCTGAATGCCTTTTATATGGGTGAATTCCCCGGGTCTTTCAGCCGGGGGGTGAGTTTTCAGTATAACCCTGTAACCGGCGACCGGCGTATCTGCGGGACCGCCGCATCCCTGGCGGGGATCGAAAAGGCCCTGGAAGAAGGTACGGGCAAGGAGCTGGATCGGGCTATCCGCCGGCTTATTCTGCTCTACGGGATTGCCTTTGCTGCCGGTGGTATTCCCCTCATTTACCTGGGGGACGAGGTAGCAACTCTGAATCGCTATGAGTATGCGGAGGATCCTGCCCAGGCAAAGGACAGCCGCTGGGTGCACCGGCCCCTCTGGTCAGATGAATCGTTTAAGAAGCGGTATGATACGAGTACCGTAGAAGGGCGGGTGTTCACCGCCATGCAGCGCCTCGCCACGCAGCGAAAGGCCCACAGGGTATTCGGCACCCAGGGGCTTTCGGTCGCCGATGCGGGACACCCTTCGGTGCTGGCCTTTCATAAACAGGCCCCAGGGGAGCTCCTTACGGTTATAGGTAATTTTTCAGAGTCCCCTGTTACCATCGGTGCAGAACGGGTTAGCCTGCTTCTGGCGGGCAAAAATGGAAAGGATCTCCTGTCTGACAGGCTCATCATTTCAGGGGAGGCCCTTGAACTGCAGTCCTGTGAACTGCTATGGATTATAAACCATGAGTAACGCTGCCAGACGCATAACGATAAAGGATATTGCAGAAAAAGCCCAGGTTTCCAAGGCAACCGTATCCTTTGCGTTCAATGCGCCCTGGAAAATTTCTGAAGAAACACGAAACCGGGTTTTGCAGGTTGCAGAGGAATTGGACTTTATCCCGGACCCCTTAGCCCGGACTCTGGCTACAAAACGGGTTGGGGCTATTGGTCTCCTTTTGCCCGATCCTATTCAGGAAGCCTTTAAGAACCCCTATATGTTTGAAGTTCTCCAGGGGATCGGTACGGTCTGTCATGGGGAAGATCTGTCCCTGACAATATTGCCCCCCGTTAAGGGGCTTCTGTCCCATACGGTCCGTACTGCCCTGGTCGATGGTATTATTACCATAGGAATAGAACCGGATAATGAAATCCTTTCCCTTATAAGAAAACGTCAGATACCCTTTGTTACCGTAGATGGTGCGGGGCTCGTTGGCTCCGTCAATGTTGGAATTGATGATGAACAGGCGGCTTATAAGCTTATGTCCTATGTCCTCGATATGGGGCACCGAACTATCTCTATTATCAGCTTAAAAAACCTGCATCAGGTATTGGTGGATTCCCCCGATGGTATACGCAGCCGTATCATAGAGCTCAGGCTTCAGGGGGTCAATCGGGCCCTGGAAGAACGGGGGCTCTCTAAAGACACAGGCCAGATACGGGTGTATCCGGTTGATGCGAGCATAGAGTCGACCGTGGCCACTGTTGGCCCCCTGTTATCAGGTCCCGATCGTCCTACAGCGGTGCTTTGTCTCAGCGATGTGGCAGCCCTGGGGGTCTATCAGGTATGCCGTGAAGCTCGTATCGCCATACCCCAGGAGTTATCGGTCGCCGGCTTCGATGGAATTTTCTTTGGCAAGCTATTAGATCCGCCCCTGACTACCCTAAGTCAGCCTGGCTACGAAAAGGGGCAGGCTGCCGCATCCCTGGTGGTTAACCTCATGAGGGGACTTCCCTGTTCAGATATGGTGTTGCCCGCAGAACTTCACATTGGCGCCTCTGTTGCTCCTCGAAGCCTTGATTAAGGAGCCGCTTCTGCCGATACCTATAGGGATATGAACCAACCTTTTCATAAGCATGGCACAATCCAACTCGCCTTCGTAACGCTTCTGCTGGCATGCTGGACCATGGTGCCCCGTTCAATCCATGCCGCTCCCTACAGCGCTGAAGATATTCCCTATCATGCTATCAGTGATGACGCTGGTCTCAGGCGCAAACTTGTTGAACCCTGGTTTACCTTACCCGTATCCCAGCTGTTAAAACAGAATGCAAAGCTCTATACTCTGGAAACGGGAGAATCGGTGGAAGTACGGATTGAACGGGGCACCACCGATGTAATCATTGTACTGGCCCGTGAAAGGCAAAACCTTTTCCCTGGCTGGGTTCAGGGCTCCTGGGTGTTCTACAGAAACATAGGTGATGGCCAATTAAAAAAAATACGTCTTTATCTGCGATCCGACCCCTATGTCTATGTCGAATTTCGTCCCTTCGATAGCAATAAAAGTGTATATGATGTGGTAGCCTACAGCGGCTATGTGGCATATTCCCGTCCGGTTCCACTTAGCATACAGGACTTTTATTCTATTTCGATGAATAAAATATTCGATGTCCTGAGCAAGGACTTTCCAGGGTACTATTTTGATGTGGATCCCCGGATGTACCGGGACCTTCGGACCCTGGTTTCCCAGGTTCGATCCTATCTTCCCCAGCTGGCATATGCAGACGATGGTGCTTTGGATGAAACCGGCAAGCCTGTCTATATCGCCACCTTGCAGCCGCAAGGTCCATCCTGGGGCTTGAATTGCTCGGGCTTTACCAAGTGGCTCATCGATGGCTTGCTCAGGCCTGTTACGGGGGCTGGGCTTCCTGTTTGTGTCTTAAAACAGCCAGCGGGAAACCGGGGTTCCAATTTTACCGAACCGGTGGAAACTAAACTTGATCCTTTTTTCGGACTCGATTGGACGAGAAATCTTGCGCTTCAGGCCAATCGGGTACTCCGTTCCCCCCAATATGCCATACTGGAAGAAATTGAGGTTACCGATTCACCAATCTCATGGTTGTCACTTAAAAAGAATGGAAAAACAGAGCTTGTTTCCTTTCCTCCCTATTTAAAGAATGCAGGATTTAATATCGAAGGCCTTCCATCCCTCATGTACAGTTTGGCAGTGCGGTATCCCCAATGGTTCTACCTTGTTTCGGTAAACACCGATAGGGCGGATAGACTCAGTCAGTACCCTTCCGGCACGGTGCTACCTGAGGGAGGTGGTACCGGTCTGCGCCGGCATTTCCATGTGGCTGCCCTGGTACCCTATTTTACCGAAGATGGGGTTTTTAAGGTTACTGTTTTTGAAAGTGCTGCAGAAACCTCCTTCGATGCCTTTGTGCGGCGGTATCCGGGGTATCAGGTCCATCTGGTTCGGGTCCCCTTTCATGAAGAATTTACCCCCCTTATGCCAAATCCCTAGATTTACTCTGTAACTTTTATTAAAACGGGATATTGTTAAGGTATATGAAACACAAGATTCTTTTTAGCCTGGGTGTTCTGCTCTCACTCACCCTTGTGATGGGGAGCTATCTTTATGCTCAGAATTCGGATCGGGACCTATTTCTGGATGCGGAGGCCCGGTTCCTAAGCGGGAACTATCCATTAGCCCTCGAACAATACGATGAACTGATACGGAAGTGGCCCGATTCGCCCTATTTGGGGGATACCCGCTATCGCCGGGCCATTATCCTATACAAACTGGGAAAACATCAGGATGCCTATCGGGCCTTTGAAACTATTGAGCGGCGCTACCGCTCGACTAAGTATCTGGCCTATATTCCCTTCTGGAAGGCCCTCATTGAATATGATGCGAAGGAATACAGCAAGGCATTTCAGAAATTGTCGAGCCTGTCATTAAACAGTCTGGATGAAAAGACCTGGCAGCAGGCCCTTTTATATAAAGGTAGGGCTGCATTGGCACTGGATGATACGGAACAGGCCCTGGAAGCATTTGAAAGCCTATATAAAAATCCTACGCAGAAACCCCTGGATCCGGAAACCGAAGGATCCTTGCTGGTGTATTTATCTGACCTTTACAGCAAACTAGGCAAATTTGAAGACCAAAACCGGTTGTGGGAAGCTCTGCCAAAGGATTCATTAGGGGCAGAAATCCGTGAACCCCTGGCACTTCGTTCTGCCGAAGCCTACCTGGCCCTGCAAAAAAGCGACAAGGCCATTCCGCTTCTTGAAACCTTAAGTACATCAACAAACCCTGTTATTGCTGGAAAGGCTTTGCAGTACCTTTTAAGTTATGAACAAAAACGGGGGAACGATGAAGGTGTGGCATCGGTCATTATAAAGGCAGAAAATTTACTCCGGGGCGACCCGGATGCTCTCGCAGCCTTTTGGACCCAGGTTGGTGCTGCCACCTTTTATGAGGGAAAGCTTGACCTGGCCAGGGCCTACCTGCTCAGGGTCTTAGCCATTGTTAAGAGTGATGCCATGTCTCAGGACGTGCCCATCTATCTGGCTGAGATTAGCTGGCGACAGGGCGATAAACAGCTCGCGATAAAAACCCTAACCGATGCGGAAGCCCAGTTAAAGACCGAAAAGGCACTGCTCCTGAGCCGGCTCCAATGGTATGCCCTGCAGGAAGGGGAGTGGGATGAGGCGATCCGCTTTGGACAGAAGGCCGTCACTCAGGCAGAAAAGGAGGGCAGGGAAGACCTGAGCCTCCAGGTGCGCTCCTATCTGGCTTATAGCTTGTATCGCAAAAACGAATATGCCCAGGCCCTGGATGTTCTTGGCACCGACCTGGTGCCCCCGGGACCGAAGGAACTGGCAAAACGGCTGCAGAGCAGGCTTCTGCAAAGGACCGGCGAATCCGTTGCAGCCCTTGAGAGTTACAATACCCTCATCCAGCAGAATCCGGCCAATCCTGAGCTGTACATAGAACGGATGAACCTTCTCTTTGAAAAAGCCCAGTATGGCCAGGTGCTGGCTTCAGCGCAGGAAGTGGAATCGAAATTTGACCTGGCAAAACTTTCCAGCCCCTATCGTTTTGGCTTTTTATATATGAAGGGGCTTTCCTCAGCCATGATGGCAGGTTCCGCCGATGCCTACAGTTCCGCAGCGGATATCCTAGCAAAAGCCCTGGATCTTGCACCACGGGGAGATAGGGCTCTTCCCTGGGCGCTCTACTACAAAGGGTGGGCCCTCTATCGATCTGGCCGTTTTACCGATGCCGCTGTAACCTTTGAACAATTTGCAGCCCAATTCCCAGATCATGATCAGACCTATGGTGCGGCCTACCTGGGGGCCTGGAGTTATGCCCGGCAGGGCCAGTACAAGAAGGCGGCTCTGCTCGCCCAGAAAGCCGGGGGCCGCGTTTCCGCTGCGAACCCTGAGGCTATGGCCCGTGCACGCTACCTGGAGGGTGTCCTGCGGAGTTTCTATTCAGACTGGACTGGAGCTCTCAAGGCTCTGGATCAGGCCGCAGCGGTGCAGACTCCCTATGCTGTACGGGCTTCCTTTGAAAAGGGGAATGTGTATTATCGGATGGGACGAATACAGGATGCGGATGCGGCTTTTGCAGCGGTGCAGAGAAATTATAGCCAGGACCCCCTGGCAGAAGCAGCTGCCTATCGCCGGGGGGAACTCTTTTATAGCACAAAACAATGGAAGGAAGCCCTGGACCGCTTTACCCAGTACCGCCAGAGCTACCAGCGGGGCAGTAAGGTAGACGGAGCCTTGTATTTCAGCGGTTCGATTCAACAGGAACTGTCACAGATCGATAGCGCCATCCTGCTCTGGGAACGGCTTTTACGGGAGTACCCATCCAGCACATACCGCCTGCCTGCCATGATTGCCCTTGAAAAGGCTTATTGGTCCAAACAGGATTGGGAAAATGCCCTCCGGGTCGGTACCAATGCAATGGTGGAATTTGGAGAGGCCGCAAAATCGGCGGGGCTCGAAGATGATGTGGCAACCCTTCGCTACCTGATTTCAGGGATGAGTGAAAGGGCTGCCCGGCTCCAGGTTCAGCTGGTAAAACAACAGGGGGTTACCAGTGCGGAGGGACGAAAAACCGCCCTGGAATTGGCCCGTTACTATATTATCGAAACCTCCCAGCGTGAAGCCGGTCTGGCCTTGACCGATCAGGTGCTGGCCTATAGAGGTGAGGATGGGGGCGCTGCCGCTGAAGCCTTGTATCTAAAGGGTGAATACTACGGGCTGTTGGAAGCCTGGGATAAATCCGCGGCGGCCTACCTCGATTCGATAGACCTGGCAGGCACCCTTAAGGCAGGCCAGGCGCGGCAGGACCTTATCCCCGAAGCCCTCTTTAAGGCTGCCCGCAGTACCCTGCGGCTTGGAAAAACAGAAAGTGCACGGCAGCTTGTGGCAACCCTGCAGAAACAATATGGAAGTTCACCCTGGGCTAAGCAGGCAGAACGGCTTCTGGAGGCTGCACGATGAAACGATTAGTCCTTATCAGCGCATGTTTGCTCATCAACCTGACCATGATACTGGCTCAACAGAGTCCCGGCTCGACAATTACTCTGCCGGATCTTTCCGATGATGTGCGGGCGGTGGAAAACGCCCCTGTTACTGTCCCTGGTCCGGATCTTTTACCGGTCCCCCTCCCAGCCCTTCCGCCCCCATTACCTCAGGAGGAAGAAATACGGATTCCTGAATCGGCCCTTACGGCAACAGGCAGAATAAATGTCCTCCCTGGTCAAACTCGAAATGATACCTATGGTGAAGCCATGGTCGGGGCTTCCCTCTGGGATGGCCTTGCAGCCCACCTGTCCCTCTACAGGCCAAGCAGTGACCCCTCCTTCAGTATTGTTTTTTCCCATGAAACCCAGGATGGTTTTGCCTTTCATGATGCGGGGTCAGGTTTTTCTTACCGGGAAACCACCCTGCAGGGGAATTTCCGGGGTGGAAAAGACCAGGGACTGCTCTGGTCCTTAACTGGGGCTTTTATAGACCACTCTAATGGGCTGCAGGGTCAAAGTCAGGATTTTTCCAGCATATCCCACCGCTATCTCACCCTGAACCCGTCTATACGCCTGCCCCTGGGAGTCTTTACGGTCTACTCACAACTTTCAAGCAGCAGTGCGGCCCTTTCCCTTGAACGGGGCCAAAATCCGGTGACAGGTGATGTACGGGCCCAGGAACTGGGGCTCAAGCCAACGGTCGGTATCGAATGGGCACGGGAGGCACTTCGAGTCAGCCTGGAAGGAACCTATACCTTTTATGGCCTCATCAATAACCCCGCTTCTGTGGCTGAAGGGGACCGGCTGGTTCAACAGGGAGAGCTTACCCTGGCTTCCAGCTTTGATATTTCACCGGCCCTTCAGACTGGAGCAACCCTGGGTATCGGCACGAACACAGCCTTAGCCTGGTATGTTCCCTTTGCCCTCTGGTTCGATGCGGGACTTAATGATTATATTTCCCTTTCGGTTAAGGGCGGGTTTGAATCGAAAGTCCGGTCCCTGCGTGATATATGGGAATTGAATCCCTATACGGACATCGGTGGCGAACCATCCGTAGATGCCCACTGGTTTGCCGGGGCCGTCATCAATCTGTACCCTGCAAAGGCTATGACCCTCAGGTTAGCCGGGGACTGGAAGTCCAGTGCTGGCAATACGGGGGATACCATATTGATGAATTTCCAGAGCGGTAGCAGCCGGGCCCTCTATAGTTATGAAAGCTGCCCCTTTAATGAGCTGAATACCCGGCTGGAACTGCGGAATTCCTGGCACAGTGCCGATGCTGTCCTTGGCTGGGCTGCCCAATGGTTAGACAGGGATACTCAGCGAGTTCATGAGGTCTACGGTTCCCTTGAGTATAGGGCCGAGGATGACCGGTATGGTACAGCACTGACCGGCTCTATCGCCCTGGATGCCAATGGGGTGGACCTGCCACGGCTGGATACCAATGCCTATCTACGTCTCGGTAGCGGTATACGGCTCATCGGGGATATAGAGGACCTTTTCGCAGCCTTCCGGGGCAGCGAAGGCAGAATCAGGTGGGAGCCCTATCTAGAAAAGGGCTTTCAGGCGGGGCTGCGCCTACAATTCACTCTCTAAGGGGTATTATGTATGCTTGATTTATTTGTAAAAGGCGGACCGGTTATGTATGTGATTGCCCTCTGTGCTCTGGGGGCGACAGTTATCATCGTTGAACGCTTTTTGTTTTTTCGTTTATTAGCTAAACACCAGAAGGAATTCCTGCCCAGGTTGCAGCATCTGCTCAAATCGGGTCAATTCGAACAGGCTGAAGAGCTTTGCAGAGCCTCCGAGGTACCCCTGGCCCGACTGGCAGGGGCGGCCCTGGAACAGCGCAACCTGGATGAAGGAGTTATAAAAGAAGCGGTACTGAATGCCGCAAACCGCCAGGTCCCCCGGGTGGAGCGGTATATCAGTGCCCTCGGAACCATCGCTAATATATCGACCCTTTTAGGGCTCCTGGGTACCGTGTCAGGAAATATCAGAGCCTTTGGTGTTCTTGCCGCTTCCGGGGCTATGGGGAACCCCTCCCTTCTGGCGGGGGCTATTGCGGAAGCCCTCATCACCACTGCGGCGGGACTTATCGTCTCCATCCCTGCCACGGTTTTTTATAATTATTTTGTAAGCCGGGCTAACAGCAGTATCATTGATTTGGAAAGTACCGTGGGAGACCTGGTGCTGCTGGTGCTTTCCCATAGAGAGGAAACATAATCGTGCAGTTCAAACGGCGTCTCCAGGCCCATTCAGTGGTGGACCTGGTTCCGATGATCGATGTGGTGTTCCAGCTCATTCTTTTCTTCCTGGTTTCTACAACCTTCGCTATCCTTCCGGGCATAACGTTGCAGTTACCCAGTTCCAGTACTGCGGAACCCACCGCGATGACCCGGCTTACCATCTCTGTATTACATCGGGATGAGATCTATCTGAATAAGGATCGAGTAAGCCTGGCGGAATTGGAACAGCGGCTTTCGAAGCTTTCCGAAGCGGAGCGGGCGGAAATTAAAAGCGTGACCCTGGAAGCGGATCGGAGCATTTCTTATGGGCTTACCATTTCTGTCCTGGATGTGCTGCGGAAAAGCGGATTCCGGGGCATCAATCTGCATACCCTGGAACAATAGCTGGTAAGGATAGATAGATGTCTTCTGGTGTGGCAGAATACAGGGCGGACAGGAAACGGCTGGAACAGAGCCTTCTAATATCTATACTCATCTGGCTTGTTATACTGGGACTTTTTGCCCTTATTCCTGTTCGGCCCGCAAAGGTTCCAGAGACTTCCATGAATCCGGTCTATATTGATCTGGCCCCGCCCGTAGAGGAGCCCCTAATGCGAGCTCAGGAGCCAAACCCTACCACCGCAGACAGCGCTGGTACATCAGGAGCAGCCACTGCCGCTGCCGCTGCCGCAGCCGCGAGTCCGGCAACCGCAACCGCGAATCCGACACTCGCTTCCGGCGGAGCGGCAGTGGCTGCCGCAAAACCGGCACCAGCCCAGGCAGCCCCGCAGCGTGCTTCACCGCAGGCACCAGCCCAGGCAGCCCCGCAGCGTGCTTCCCAGTCTACAGCGGCTCCTCAAGGCCAGGGAACTAGCAGGCAGCCCTCAGCCAGTCAAGGCCAGGCATCCCCCATGGCTGCTCCCAAAGCACGGAATCCCTATCAGGGGCGGGGCGGAGAAGATCCCTTTGCACCCCTTTCGGAATCTGATCTGGCTGCTGAAAACCCCGAAGCGCCGGCAGCCCAGGCAGGGCCAGTACAGCAGCCCCCGGCTGGTTCTGCACAGCAGGCCCAGCGAACCAATACAAGCAGTACTTCAGCCAGCAGGAATGCCTCGGCGGAAGCCGATGCCTTGGCCCAGCGGGTTAAAAGCACCACCGAAGGTTTATCGGAACGGGGCGGTAGTGCCTCTGCAACAGGTTCCTCCGGCACAAGTACCGGCACCAGTTCCGCCGCAGCCCCTGCTTCAGGCAAAACCACCGGGAGCTCCACTGCACAGGGGGGAACAGGGGCAGGGACCCTGCAGGGAGCGCTGGACTTTGGCGATGGACCAGGCAGAAGATTACTATCTGCACCACCTGTTGCTATTCCAGCCAAATTATTGGAGGGCCAGCCAGCCCTGTTAGAAACCACGGTAAGGTTCCGTATCGACAAGGGCGGCACTGTCATTGCCCTTTCTATCCAGTTTGATCCGCCCCTCCCTATGGATATAGCGGAGTACCTTAAAACCTATGTGTTTTCGCGCTGGGTCTTCTCTGCATCAAATTCGGATGGACAGGTAAGATTTAAATATAGTATAAAGGTACAGTGAGACAGGAATTAGATGCGGTTGCCTTTGATCTGGATGGCACCTTATACCCAAATTATCGTTTTTATTTCCGCCTCCTGCCTTTTATCATCCGGGAACATAAACTGCTCAGAGCCATGGGAAGCGCCCGGGATACTCTAAGGTCCGCCGCCCATGAAGGCCGTTTTTATGATTTACAGGCCCGGATAATGGCAGATATATTAAAAGATGATCCAGGAAAGATTTATACAAAAACAGAACAGCTCATTTACCGCGGCTGGGAGCCCATTTTTAAAAGGGTGCGGCTTTTCCCGCAGGTTCCCGAAACCCTGCAAGCCCTTAAGTCCGATGGGCTGAAGTTGGGCTTGCTCTCGGACTTCCCTCCCTATAAAAAGCTTGAATATCTGGGCCTCTCAGATTATTGGGATGTGGTCCTGTGTTCGGAAGAAACGGGCCGTCTTAAACCCGATCCGATCCCATTCATGGCCCTTTCAGAGGCCTTGCAGGTTCCTCCTGAGCGGATCCTCTATGTGGGAAACAGTGTAGAATACGACATCAGGGGAGCAAAAAAGGCCGGTTTTAAGGCCGCCCTGGTCCAAAACCCCCTTTTCTTTTTCCACCGGAAGGTACCGGAAGCAGATTTTATCTTCCAAGACTATCGCCAATTACGCCGTTATGTGTTAAGTTAGATAGCAAATGATATTCACTGCAGGTAATCTTATAACCCTGGGAATCGTGCTGATTACCCTGGTATTGTTCCGACAACTTGATAAAAACAATCGTTCTCTGGACAAGGTCCGCAAATATGGGGAACGGCTTAAGGAAGACCTGGCAGCCTTTGTGGCCGAACGGGAAGCAGCCGTTAAAGATTATGCGATTGAACTGGATGTCCAGCAGAAGGCCGCCAAGGAACTCTTGAAACGGCTTGTCATAACAGAGGAAGATCTGGCAGCCAAGGCTGCGGCGGTCACTAAGATTGATGAACGGATCTCGGCCTACGATGCATCCTTGGCGGAACTCATGAACATGACCGCCCGGGTGCAGGAAAATTTAAACCGGATTAAAGAAGAATCCCCCTTTACCGAATCGGTCCTGAAACGGGTCATGGAAGCAAAGAATCAGCTTCAGTCCCTGGAAAAAAATCTGGCCGATATCGAGGTAAATTTTGAGCGTCAGAATGCACAGTCCCTGGAAAAGGTAGAGGAGGAGGTCCTTGCTGCAATTCGTTCTACCGTTACGGATCTGCAGAGTACCGCTGAAACTATTGAACGCAGGGTAGAGGACCACCGGGATGCCATAGTTGCAATAGAAAAACTGCGTAAAGAAACCCTGAGTCGGGACCTTGCCCAGGTAGAATCGGTCCTGAAAAACGCTCTGGAACAGGCTCGAACCGAGGCGGACAAGCTCGAAGACGCTGCCTTTACTAAACTTAAGGAACAAGCCCTGGAACGGGCCCGCAAGTTCCAGACCACGGTAGAAGAACGGCTGCTCCAGTTCCAGGAGGCCACAAAAAATAAGGTCCTCGAAGTTCAGAGTCTGGTTAAAACCTTTAAAGATGAATGGAAACAGGATGCGGCGGAACTTGAGGCGAAACAGAAGGCCTATAAGGAAGAATGGAAAAAGGATGTGTCCGAGCTGAACGGGCTAGCTAAAGCTCAAAAAGAGGAATGGAAGAAGGACCTCGCCGAGACCATGACCGAAGTGAAGCAGTTTGAGGGTGCTATTCAAAATAAACTCGCTGAGCTTACCGGTAAGGCCGATACGGGGATTAAAACGCTTGCTCATTCGATCCAGGAAAAATTCAAAGAGGCAGAACAGAACATTGAAGCCGCTCAAGCAAGGGCCCTGGAAACGGCGGATATACGGCTTAAAGAATATGCAGCAGCCCAGGCTGTGCAGTTCCAGCGCCTGGAAACCGCAGCCGATGAGGTTAGCCGCCTTGAAACCGAGCTTCGTTCCTATATGAACGAGACAGAACAGCGGGTTCTTCAGAATTTTGCCCTCTTTGAAAAGGAAAGTGAAAGCCGCAGAGCCGCTGTGCTGGCATCCTTTGCATCCACGATTGATCAGCTTAAAACGGAAATGGCCAACCTCGAAAACGAGCTCAATGCCCTTAAAACCCGGGCCTACGAAAATGTCTCCGAAAAACTTAAGCTCTTTGAGGATGATTTCTTTGCGGATCTTTCTAAACGGAGCGAGGAGATCGATAACCGACTGACCGAATGGAAATCCGCTATGGACAGTCATCTGGTACAGCTGGAAGAGTCTGGCCGTAATGAACGGGCCCAGCTGGAACAGACCTATACGGAACTCTTTAAGACCCGTCTGGCTGAACAGAGTGAACGTTTCAGTTCCGATCTGGAACGGCTTAAGATTCAGACCGGCGCCTTCGAAGAAGGTATCCGTGAACAGATGGAACAGGCCGATCAATCTCTGCAGTCCTTTAAGGAACAACTTGCCAAGGACCTGGAAGAAGCCCGGAATGCGGCAGCGGCGGCCACCAAGGCAGAAATCGGCCGGCATTCACTGGCCATGGCAGAGCTGCTTAAAAAGGACCAGCGGGAGCTGGAAACAAGCCTTAAGAACTTAAGTGACCAGGTAGAACGGAAAGGTCAGGAACTGAGCGATCTGATCGAAACTCAACGGAAAAACCTGGATAACTGGCAGGCCCGTTTTGTGCAACAGCTTCGGGATGCGGAAGCCGCGGTGGAAGAGGCCCGCAAACGGGCGAGAGATCTGGCGGCGGAAAGCGACGAACGGCTTGCGGCTACCAGGGCTGCCATTCAGGAAGCTCACCAGGATGCGGAGAACTTCAGGAACGAACTCTTCAGCCGTACCGAAGAACAGGCTAAGAATCTGGATGGGGCCATTAAAGAGGCAGACCGCAGGATTAAGGAATTTGTTGCCCAGACCAAACTCTTTGAAAAGACCGATGAACTTAAGCTTGCCCTGGAACGGAAGATTGAGGATCTGCATACCGATCTGGATAAGCTTGATCAACGGCGCAGTGAAGCCGCAGAACTGGAAGCCCAGTTCATCAAGATAAAGCGGCTCGAAGATGAAGTTAATGCCAAGATGACCCGGTTCCTCTCTGAGCGGCACCGGATAGAGGTGATGGAAGCAGACTTTAACCGGCTTATCCAGACAGCCCAGGCGGTGGATGATAAACTTGTGCAGGTTACCGCCTCCGATGATACCCTGCAGGCCATGCAGGCCCAGCTGCGCCGCCTGGAGGATGCCATCAAGAGTGCGGAAGACAAATACCAGCGGATCGAAAAGAAAAACCAGATTCTGGATGCCACAAATGATGGTATAGACCGCAACTTCCAGACCTTGAGGGATCTGGAAACTGAACTGAAACGATACTCCGATGAAATAGTAAAACTCCAGACAGTTATCGAAGGGGTAAAACCGGTGATTGATAGCCTGTCCAGGGATCGTGACCGGGCCCTTGATGCGGCTGAAAAAATCGCCGATGTGGAACACTTCATGGCCGAACTGGAAGGGCGGATAGAGCAGATGCAGAAGGCCCGGGAATGGCTTGCCCGTACCGAAACCAGATTAGAAGAACTTAATAAACAAGCCCAGGAACAGGTAAAAATCATGGGGACCCTGCTGAAAGAGGAAGGGAAAAAGGGTGCAGCCCGAGACAAGGGCGCTCCGCCCATCGGAGTCAGGGAAACGGTGGTAAAACTGGCCCACCAGGGCTGGACCGTGGATGAAATTGCCCGGACTGTAAAGCTTTCCCGCGGCGAGGTGGAACTTATCCTGGAAATCTCCCCCAAGGGCTAGGAGCTGTGCGGAGACGGTCGGGTCCTGACGCCGAGCGGCCTAGAGGCTTGTCGGGGCCTGAGGCCCATTAGCCTTTAGTCAGAATAGCTTTGAAGCTGGTCGGGTCCTGCCGCCGAGCGGCCTTTAGACCGAAGCCTTTAGGCTGCGCGGCTTCTCGCCTGAGCGGCCTTGAGGCTGGTTGGCTCCCGCCGCCGAGCGGCCTAGAGGCTTGTCGGGGCCTGAGGCCCATTAGCCTTTAGGCCGATCAGCCTTTAGCCCGAAGCCTATAGGCCGA
>JAAYUZ010000139.1 GCA_012517385.1 Treponema sp.
CAGCACCGCCACGGCCTTTTTCATCACCCGGGCGCTGCGGATAACCTGGGGCAAAAACATTTTTCCCGCCCCAAACCGGTCCCCAACCTCATTCATACCCTTCATCAGGGGTCCTTCTATGACATCAAGGGACCGGGGGTAGTGGGTTCTCGCTTCCAGCACATCAGCTTCGATATAATCTTCGATACCCTTTACAAGGGCATACTGGAGCCGTTCTTCCACCGGCAGGGCCCGCCAGGCGTTTTTATCAGTGCCGGGCTTTTTTAAACCGCCGCCCCCGGTTCCTGCGCTGCCAGCCCCGGAGCTGCCGGCATTGCCGGGTCCGCCGGCACCAGCCCCTTCGCCAGCACCGCCAGCCTCAGCAGCCTCTTTCAGTTCCAGCGCCAAGGCGAGGAGCCGCTCCGCCCCATCGCTCCGTCGGGCCAGTACTACATCCTCGGCGGCTTCTCTGAGTTGCGGGTCCAGTTCATCATAGGGGACTAGCCCTGCGGGGTTCACGATGGCCATGGTCAGTCCCGCCTCTATGGCATACTTCAGGAACACCGCGTGCATGGCCTCCCGAACCATGTCATTGCCCCGGAAACTAAAGGACAGGTTCGAAACCCCGCCGGAAATCTTTGCCCCGGGACAATGTTCCCGTATCCAGCGGCAGGCTTCTATAAAATCCAAGGCGTACCGGTCGTGTTCGGGAATACCCGTCGCAATGGCCAGCACGTTAGGGTCAAAGATGATATCTTCGCCCCGCATACCATCCTGAATCAGGAGCTTATATGAACGGTCCGCAACCTCGATTTTTCTCTGATACGAATCGGCCTGGCCCCGCTCATCAAAGAGCATGACCACCACCGCAGCCCCCATTCGCCGTGCTATACGGCTGCGGCGTAAAAACTCCTCTTCTCCTTCCTTCAGGCTGATGGAATTGACAATCCCCTTTCCCTGTAAACACTTCAATCCCGCTTCTATGGCTTCCCAGCGGGAGCTGTCTACCATCACAGGAACTCGTGCAATTTCCGGATCAGCCAGGGCCAAATTCAAAAACTTCTGCATGGCCCGCGGCGCATCCAGGAGGGCATCATCCATACACACATCGATGATAGATGCCCCCGCTTCCACCATCTCCCGGGCTATACTGAGGGCTTCATCATAGCGTTCTTCCTTGATAAGCCGTAAAAATTTGCGGCTCCCCGCCACGTTGGTCCGTTCCCCCACATCGATAAAACCGACCGCCGGGTCCACCATAAGGGGTTCAAGGCCCGATAATACAGTTTTAGCCAAGGCTCCTGAGGCCAGTTCTTCCGGGATTTTCCTGGGTTTGTAATTCGCTGCTATCCGGGCAATTTCTGCAATATGGGCAGGGGTGGAACCGCAGCAGCCCCCCACAATATTGACAAGCCCATCCTTTAAAAAGGCTTCAATATGGCCCGCCATTGTCTGGGCCGATTCATCATATTGGCCAAACCGGTTAGGGAGCCCCGCATTGGGATGGGCACTCACTAGTACAGGGGCAATCTCCGAAAGGGCAGCCACATGGGGATAGAGCCGCTCCGCACCGAGAGAACAGTTAAGTCCAATGGACCAGGGCTTCCCGTGCATGACCGATACACAAAAGGCTTCGACAGTTTGACCCGACAGGGTCCGGCCCGCCGCATCTACAATAGTCCCGGATATCATAAGAGGCACATCATAGCGACCCGCCGCAGCCCCCTCCGGATCCGCAGAACACCGCTCATCCAGCAGTTTCTGAATAGCCGAGATGGCCGCCTTTGCATTCAATGTGTCAAAGATGGTCTCTATCATGAGGATATCCGCACCCCCATCCAGAAGCCCCCGGGCACTATCATAATAGGCCGCTTCCAGTTCATCCCAGGTAACTGACCGGGCTCCCGGATCATTCACATCGGGGGATATACTGGCGGTCTTGCTGGTTGGCCCCAGTATTCCCGCCACAAAACGGGGCTTGGCTCCGGTACTGTACCGATCCGCCGATTCCCGGGCAACCCGGGCGGCGGCCACATTGATTTCGTAAGCCCTGTCCTGGAGGTCATAATCCGCAAGGGATATGGCATTGGCATTAAATGAATTGGTTTCTATGATATCCGAACCGGCCCGCAGATAGGCCTGGTGAATCGAGGCAATCACCGCCGGTTTAGTGATACAAAGAATATCGTTACAACCTGACAGCGGTTTTGTATGATGTAAAAACTCATTTCCCCGGAAATCAGCCTCAGAAAGATTAAATTTCTGAATCATGGTACCCATGGCACCATCCAGAAGGAGAATCCGTTCCGCAGAAAGGGCATCTAATTGTTCGCGAATAGTCATGGTTCTATTGTATCGAAAAGCTGCTTTCGTAAAAAGATAAGTATCATTCTTTTGTCATACTTATTGACGTTACCCATACTTTTTGTCACCATGAACACACTACCCTATGCAAGCAATTTGGACTGAATCATTTACCGTAAGAACCTGGGATGTGGACCGGAACAACCGGCTCAGCCCCGCATCTCTTTTTAATTTTTTTCAGGAAGTAGCGGGAAACCATGCTACAGAACTGGGGGTCGGTAAGGACACCCTGCTCCGAAACAATCAAGCCTGGATTCTTTCCCGTATGTCCGCCATACTCTACCGGCGCCCCGGTTGGGGAGAGACAATCACCGTACGGACCTGGCCCCGGGGCACGGAAAAACTCTTTGCAATCCGGGATTACGATATGATCGATGGTTTTGGCAGCACCATCGCCCAGGGACGTAGTGCCTGGCTCCTTGTAGATGTGGAAAAACTGCGGCCCCTCCGTCCCCAGGCCCTCACGGAACACCTGCCAACCAATACGGATATGCCCGCGATTCAGGATGGCGTACAGGCCCTGTCCCAACGGCAGGAACTCCAATCGGCGGGGAGCCGAAGGGCGGCCTATTCGGACATAGACTACAACGGACATGTAAACAATGCCCGCTATATTCAGTGGATTCAGGATATGCTTGATGAATCGGTCCTGGACGGGGCGAACAAGTTCCGGCTTGACATCAACTATCTGGCAGAAATTCGGCCCCAGGAAACCATTTCTCTATGGAAAAGCACTATTCCCCTTCAGGAAGCATCAAACAATGGGAACGCACTATTTACCCCCTTCGAAATCACCGAGTTCTGGGCCTTCGAAGGGAAACATATCGATACGGACCAGAGTTCGTTTCGTGCGGAACTGCGTTGCGGAGCCTAGCCGATGAACATATCCCTAGAAATTGTCCCCCGGGATGAACCCACGATTGCAGAGAACATCGCCATCGCATCCCGCTTTCCGGAAATTACCCTCATCAACATACCTGACCTGCTCCGTTTCCCCATCCGCTCCTGGGAAGCCTGCCCATTCATACCTGCAACATATCAAAGCATTCCCCACCTGCGGGCCATCGATTTTAATATGGATGAACCCTTTCCGCTTACCGACTATTTCAGGAACCATCATATTGATACGGTGCTGGTGGTAGCCGGCGACCCGCCCCAGGATATGAAGCACCGGGTTTTTCCAACCCACACGACGGATTTTATAAAAAAACTGAAACGGGAACTTCCCGCTCTTACTATTTATGCAGCCTTTGACCCCTACCGGTCCAATATCCGCTATGAGCTGGATTACCTTAAGGCCAAGGAGGACAGCGGGGCTGATGGCTTCATGAGCCAGCCCTTTTTTGATGTACGGCTCCTGGAGATCTATGCTGAATACCTGGAGGGCCGTACCGTATTCTGGGGTGTCTCACCGGTCCTTTCAGAAAAAAGCCGCAACTACTGGGAAGCCCGAAACCGGGCCATTTTTCCCCGCTCATTCCGGCCAGACCTGCACTGGAACATCAGCTTTGGCCGGCAGGTACTGCAATTCTGCAAAACCCACCGCTTTGATCTGTACCTTATGCCCATACGGGTCGACCTGGATACCTATCTGCAGGGCCTCTTTAGTTAAAAACCGCAGAAAAACGGGCGATTAGATAGCCCCTGTTCAACTAAGTGGGTGGTTCCGTCCCCTGACTCTATTATGCCAGCGGGTGGTTCCGGCCCCTGGCGCTATTATGCCAGGGGATGGTTCCGGCACCAGGTTTCCAGGGCTTCCCGCAGATCGGCCCGGTCTATCCCCCAGTTTTTTCCAAAACGAGCAAGGAGCTCCTCGGAAAGTTCCATAAATCTACTGAATACATCCCCCGCTTCTGGCAAGAGACGGGAGATCAGGTCATCAAAGTGGCCCCGGTTTACGATGAGCTCCCAGAAACGGGCAAAGTTTTTCACCCTGTCCAATTCGGATCTGGATAAGGTCGCTGTTTCGAGCACCTCATAGGGGGGCCTTTCATCAAACACCATTCCAAAGGGGCCGTCATGCCGGGCAATCGGAGTGCCGGGGAGTTTTTTTAATATACCAAGCTGAATTTCCGTGGGCCGGACCGCCCAGAGCATATTAAAACTCCGGGCAAAACTTTCCAGGGTTTCGCCGGGGAGACCCGCAATAAGGTCCGCATGGACAATTGCATTGGTCTCATCCCGGAGGAAACGGAGGGCTTCCTGTTCCTTTTCCGGGTTGCTCGGTCTTCCAATCCTGCGGGCTACCTCTGGGGTAAAGGTCTGGATCCCCACCTCCAGCCTGAGGGTACCGGCCGGAAACTGCCTGAGTACATCCCGAAGCCTGTCAGGGAAACGGGATGGGACCATTTCGAAATGCACATAGGCCGGCGGCTCTATCCGCTCAAGAAAAAACAACAGAATCTTCTCAGCCCGCTCATAATCCAAATTAAAGGTCCGGTCAAGAAATTTAAAGCCCTTCGCCCCCCGGACAAAGAGTCCTTCCATGTCGGATAAAAAGGTCTCCAACGGAAACGTACGTACCCTGCGATCAAGGGAACTAAGGCAGAATTCGCATCCGAAGGGACAGCCCCGGGAAGCTTCCACATAGATGAGTTTTCTATTGATATCTTCATCCGTATAGAGATGATAGGCGCTCCGTATCAGATCCAGGGGTACCGGGTGAGCAAGGATCCATCTGTCTGACCGCACTCCGTACCGGTCCAGCTGCTCCAGGGGTTCTTCAAAGAACAGGTGTTCCATGAGGCTCTGAAACACCAATTCCCCCTCCCCCCGTACTATCCAATCGGCCATCCGGACCAGGGGCGCCTCATCGGACAAGTAGGATACTTCCGGGCCTCCCAGAACAATGATAGGGCGCGGCACTAGTTCCTTTTGATCGGCCGACCAATAGGCTTCCAGGGCTTTGAGCAGGGCCAGGGTGGCTTCATGGTTCCAGATATACACCGACAGGGCCAGAACCCGGGGCCGTTCCGCTATGATGGCGGATACCTTTTCTTCCAGTGGCTGGCGCAGGGCAAATTCCAGAATAGCACTCCGTTCTGCCAGTGCTCCCAGATTAGCCTGCAGCAAACGGAGCGCCAGGGATGGATGAATCCATTTTGCGTTAATTGTAGCTAAGACTATTTCAGCCATAAACCAGGCTTACTGGGGAAAACTGGCAGCCCCAAACAGGTTGAGGGTGCCGGTCCGCCACTCATCGTAGGCCTCCAGCACCAGCCGCTCCACATCCTGCCAGTTATCGGCCCTGGGCCCCGGCAGGTCCCGATTGGTCGAATTGGAAAAAACTATGGTGCGGCATCCCTGTTCCCGCAGGCGCTCCACATTGGTTGGGGAATCATCAATATAAACATGGGCTCCTACGGCTCCCTTGTCCTTCATGAAACAGAGGTCCCAATAGGGAATATCATGGGCATCGAGCCACTCTACGGTCTGGGTTATTGAGGTTTTATGAAAATATTTAAGGAACAGCCGGTGGGTTATAATACGAATCCGAATACCCCGGACTGAAAGTTTCCGGAGGGTAGCCGGCGCATCCTTTATGGGTTTCATGACTCTAAAGAGATCCCGCTGGGTTACCGCAAAGCGGTGGAGCCTGTCATAGCCCCCATATTCGTCTATGCCCCATTCATGGAGTCCAAAAGAAACATCCTGCTTCAGACTTTCCAGTGGACGGTCCAGCCATTCGGCGGCGATTTCCCGCATGGCCCCATAAAAGTCGCCAACCACCTCGTCCAGGTCGACCCCCAGAATAAAACTGCTCTCATCCATGGTGTTCATCCTGTTCTTTCGTCTGTTCAAGCGAGGTGAGCAGGTTTGCCTCTTCTTCTAATTTTTTCCGATCCAGGTATTCCTTCTGTTTGAGCATTGCCGCGGGCACTCCGTAGGCTTCCTCCAGGTGGGAAGGGGTAAGAAGCTCCGCAGGACTTCCCATATCAATGGATCGATTCTTTTTAAAGAGAAGTACCGTTTCGGCGTACTTTTTAGTAAGGTCTAATTCGTGCAGGGACACATATATCGTGACACCTGTAGCTTTCTGGTAGGATCTGAAAAAATCCAGGGCCGCTTCCTTCTGCCGATCCTCCATGGCAAATACGGGTTCATCCATAAAGATGGACCGGGACCCATAGAGGGCTGCAAAGGCCAGAAGGGTTCGCTGCATTTCACCCTTTGAAAGCCGCGCCAGGGGCCGATTGCGCAGATTGGTTAATTCAAAAACAGAGAGGACCTGACTATAAAAATCCTCCCCCTTCATCGCATGAAAGCCCCCTGCATACACCTGCTCCAGGAGGGCTCCCAGGGGCTCTTCCGTTTCGAATTCCATATTTTGATAAATGAACGAAGCGTATGCGTTCCGCTCGTCCTCACTGGCAAAGAGCCGGGTATCCCTGCCCAGAAGGGTAATGGTTCCTTCCTGAGGCATAAGTCTCCCTGCAGCCAGCAGCATAAGGGTTGATTTGCCGGCCCCATTTGGACCCACAAGGCTCACAAAACCGGTTGGCAGGGTAGCCGAAAAGTTCGAAAAAACCGGTGCCTCCCCTTCGGGGTACTGAAAATGCACCTGATGAAATACAGACAATCCGTTAGTCATGCTTTTATTCTAGCATGAAGGGCCTTCTTATCCTATACTTTTATATGGAGGGAACACCTTGAATCGGATGTATCAGTGGCTGTTACTCACCATGGTCATCACCTTTTTTTCAAGCTGTGTCCAGCCGGAAATTAAGGTTGCCCTGCTTACCAAGTTAGAAGCGGGCTCTATCATCGGGACAAGCGAAATTGCCGCTGTAAAGGAATTTGAACGTACCCACCCGAACAGCCGAATACATGTCATACCCTTTGATGATGGATGGGATCCGGTCCGTACCAAACAGGCCTATGGGGAAGTTCAAAGGAACAACATTCAATTCCTCATTACAAGCCACACTTCTACCTGTGCAACTGAAATTATATCTGACATAAACAGGGATAAACGGCTTACCATAGTTACCGGTGCCACTACAACCCAATTAAGCAAAAAGGATGATTACATTTTGCGTATCATCCCCGATGCAAATCAGGAACAAACAGCCATTGCTGCTAAGATTGCTGAGTTAGCCCCTAAAAACATCCTTATCATTCGAGACCTGTCCAATCCGGGTTATGTTATACCTGCCCAGGAAGCAGTTATTTCTGAATTACGTCGCCTTGTAAATACAGTAAAAATAAAGACCTATGATATTGATGCAAATAAAATTGATATAACCGGTCTTGCACCTGTAATGACCGATGCTTCCTATGAAGTCCTGTATGTTCTCATTGGTGGTTATAGGAACATTGCGGGCAATATCGCACAATATTTTTATACCTTTCACCCAGAAGCGACCATTTTCTTTACCCCCTGGATGAACAACAAGGAACTGATTAACACCGCCGGGCCTGCAATTTCCAAATCAATACTTCCATCACTTTTTCCTTCGAGAAAGGAATCCCCCAATATCGAAGCCTATATGTCCAGCATAGAAACCAATCTTCACCTCAGCCCAACCATTATCAGCCTTAAGGTGTATCAAGCCCTTGAACTGCTCGATCTTGCCTTCAGAGCAAGGGCTGCCAATCCAGAAAAAGCAAAGACCTGGCTTCTTTCACAAAAAACAATAGAAACCCGTCTTGGATCTATTACCTTTGATGCCTTTGGTGATTCTTCAGCAGGTTATTACTTTATTACCGATATCCCAGGAGAATTTAATTGAAAAGAAAGGTGCAGAGTCTCCGGTTCTATCTCTTCACCCTAGAAGTAATAACTATTATTAGTGGGAGTCTTTTTATTTTCAGTTCCTTTATTTACTTACAAAATAAGATATTTAATGATTTTTCTAACCGGAGAAAATCTGAGCTTTCCAGTATTGAGATGCTTATCTATGCAAAAATTCAGCAAGCATCTCATAATTTAGAGCTATTAGCATCTTCAGAAAATTTTTCCGGGGGTGCTTTTATTTCTGACTTTTCCGATATTTTTATAATTTCCAACAATACTATTACAAAAATTATCAAACAAAGCAAAAACTCAGCATTATTTACTGGTTTTAAATTTTCTAAAGAACTCAATACTTATTTTTCCCGATCCTTCTTTTCTACCGTTCGACGTTCCTATGTGTTTTATTCTATAGAAGATGAAAAACCAGGTATATATATGAGTATCTCCACATCCGTGGGTTTACTCGTTGGCCGGATACCCCTAGAATCTCTCAACAATGATGTTGCCCGGCTTGTACAGTTCGACGGTTCAATCGTACTGATCACCAATTCCGATGGGATCCCCTACACCAGTATAGGCGGAAATGTACCCAGCATTCTATTGAATCAACCCAATGGCACTACCATCACCATACAAAACAAACAGTATGTCCTCAACCGCCTCGCCAGTATCTGGCTATCATCGGATATTGTATTACTCACGCCAACTAGCCAGTTACAATACTTTTATACTCAAATCAAGATGCTCGTAATTTTTGCATTAACAGCATTCATAGGGATCCTGATGCTCAGATATTTCATACTACATCTCTTATTTATTAAACCTATAGAGATCTTTACAAAGGCCTTAAACCAATGGGAAACAAATACCATGCTTCCGGAAGTTCCAGCTGCCATCCAGGGGGTAGCAGAAATACAGCTCTTAGCAAAGACATTTTATGCCAAGGCAAATGAAATTGCTCAAATGAATGAACGACTGGAAGAACAGCTTCAGAATATGGGTCAACAACTCAGTTCTGCACTGGATAAGGTCCTTGTTTCAGAAAAACTGGCAGTCCTGGGTAATCTTACTGCAGGACTCGCCCATGAATTAAATACCCCCCTTGGAGCCATCATTTCCACCGCAGAAACGATCCGAAATGCAATTACTAAAATTAAAGCGGATCTTTGTGACTTGTTAACTAAAAACAATCCGGAAGCTAATACACTATTTCTCCAATTGCTCACCTCATGTGGTAAAACTCAGACAAGCCTTAGACAAAGAATAACATTTATAAATAATCTGGAAACACACCAGGTGAAAAACGCAGAAGAAATTACCGATGACCTTATCGACATGGAAATCTCTTTGGATGCTCCGGATCTAGAACAGCAAATAGAACATCTTAAAGATGCGCAACATATTATTAAAACAGCCTATTATTTTAATATCTTGGAAAAGGATAATGCGATTATTCAAAGCGCGGCTGAACGGGCAGCTTTAACCCTGAAGGCTCTGAAACAATGGACCTATGATGAAAAGGGCAATACAGTCCCGGTATGTATAAAAGAAGAGATGGAAACCATCCTTACCATGTATTACAACCGTACAAAATATACTATTCAGGTAATGAGAGAATATGTGGATGAAGGCTGGGTCCTGGCCAATCCAGAGCGCCTGAATGCGGTCTGGGTAAATCTTATAAACAACGCCATTCAGGCCATGGAACAGGGTGGGACCCTGACAATCAGGATTGAAAAATTACATCGAGCATCAGATTATATCCAGGTGCAGATTACCGATACGGGCATTGGAATTCCTGAAGAGAACAAACCCAAAATATTTACACCCTTCTTTACGACTAAGCCTCGAGGTGCTGGTACTGGCATTGGGCTGGACTTGAGTAAGCGGATTGTAGAAAGTTTTTCGGGATCTATTTCATTTACAAGCCGGCCGGGACTTACCACCTTTACGGTAATACTCCCGGCATACAATAAAGAACAAACCTAGATAGGTTTATATCCACTTGGACATGAGAATAACCGTGGTCCTTTCATGGACATAATACTCTTTCTGTGAAGGGATTGCCTGTTCAAGCCCGGGGCTTACAATGTCATCCGGGGATGGGAGGCTCGTATCCACCACACGGAACCATTTTTTACCCCGGGGTGCTTCAGCTATGGTAAAAAGGCAACCCTCCCGGCTGGAATTAAACATGATGTAAAAATCATTATCATCCCTGTCGGCAAAGGTGTCGGCCTTACTCCCATCAAGGCGATATGCAAGGCGTTTATCAATCTTTGCCCAATCGGGACTGTTTCCATGTTCATCAAACCAGGTAATATCCGGAATCGCATTATAGTTCCCATCCTTACCGGTAAAAAATTCCGGCCTCAGAAATGCGGGATGTTTCATCCTGAAGGCAAGCATTTCCTTTACAAACCGGTAAAAATCCCTATGTTCATCGACCAGGGTCCAGTCATACCAGGAAATTTCATTATCCTGGCAGTAGGCATTGTTATTGCCTCGCTGGGTCCGTCCCATCTCATCTCCACCCAGTAACATCGGGGTACCTAAGGAAATCATAAGGGTTGTGATTAAATTGCGCATCTGTCTGAAACGGATTGTCTCAATCGCAGGGTTCTTCGTTGGTCCTTCGAAACCGTAATTACAGCTGAAATTCGCACCATGTCCGTCCCGGTTTTCTTCTCCATTTTCCTCATTATGTTTTTCTGCATAGGACACCAGATCCCGGAGAGTAAACCCATCATGGCTTGTAATAAAATTGATGGAATGGAAGGGTTTTCGTCCATCTCTTAAATACAGATCAGAACTTCCTGAAAGCCGGGTGGCAAAATGACGGGCTTCGAAGGCATCACCTCGCCAGAATTTTCGAACATCATCCCGGTACCGATCATTCCATTCTGCCCACCGGCCTCCGGGGAACCATCCCACCTGGTAAGCGCCGCCAGCGTCCCAGGCTTCTGCAATAATCTTGGTATTGCGCAGTACCGGATCTTCCGCAATCCGTTCCAGCATGGGTGGGTTTTCCATAAGCCTCCCCTGCTGATCCCGCCCTAGTATAGAACCAAGATCAAAACGGAACCCATCCACATGCATTTCAATAACCCAGTACCGTAGACAGTCCAGTATAAAGGTTCGTACCACCGGATGATTACAATTCAATGTGTTCCCGCAACCGGAATAGTTTTTATAATACCGTTTATTTTCATCAAGCATGTAATAGATCGTATTATCGATACCACGAAACGAAAAAGTAGGGCCCAGTTCATTCCCCTCTGCGGTATGGTTAAACACAATATCCAGAATTACCTCTATCCCCGCCCGATGCAGGGCTTTTACCATCTCTTTAAATTCCCTTACCTGAGCACCGGGAGTTCGGTCTGAGGCATAAGAACCTTTCGGTGCGAAAAATGCTACCGTAGAATAGCCCCAGTAATTTTTAAGCTGCTCTCCAGTCCTGGGATTTATCCTGGGGATTTCATTTTCATTAAATTCCTGAATCGGCATAAGCTCCAGACTGGTAATTCCTAATTCTTTTAAATGGGGAATTTTTTCAATTATGCCCCGATAGGTACCAGGATGGTCTACCCCAGAACTGGGGTGCATGGTTAACCCTTTTACATGGGTTTCATATAAAACGCTAAAGCGGAGCGGATAATTGAGCGGTTTATCCCCCTCCCAATTAAAGGTATCATCAATAACAATACATTTAGGCTGGTAAGGCGCATCATCTTCATAAGAAAAAGAAAGGTCCGCATCGGGCATGTTCGGGTTATATCCTACACACTTTGTAAGATCCCATTTCGATAAATCGGTTAATGCCTTGGCATAAGGATCGATGAGGGTTTTATGGGGATTAAAACGAAATCCCTTTTCAGGTAGATAGGGACCATCAACCCGGTACAGATAGAGGGCTCCTGCTTCAAGCCCCTTCACATGACAATGCCATAGGTCTCCCGTGCGGTTTTTATGGGGATCTAATAGTATTTCATCTGATGGTACGGTATCCTCAGGGGATTCAAAAAGTACCAGGGTTACTGCAGTCGCATGCCGTGAAAAAAGAGAAAAATTTACACCCGTACTGGTGATTTCTGTTCCAAGGGGTAGGGGTTTGCCACTTTCTATGGTATATTTAGCTTTAGCCATACTACAATAATACCATATTTATCGTTCCTTGGTATGTATTTTATGTAAACTTAAGAGAGGTTCTGAGAATGTTTCGAGTACCTGTTATCACCAGCGATCTGGAATTAATCGAGCAAATCCAGACAGCTTCTTACTCCTTAAGCAATTCCCTGCAGCCGGTCTTTATTTCCGGCGTAGAACCAGTGCTGGAATACCTAAAATACGAATTACCGGAGATGAAAATTCTCGATTTTTGCGGCGAAGGTCCCTGTAAGGACGCAGCAATTGCCATTCTCGCAGCCATTAAAGAGGATCCCTGGCTGCATTATGGCGGACTTATAGTTATTCATTCTATAGAAAACGACAAAGAACTGGCTGAACACCTGCATGAGTCAAATATCATTGCAGTTATTCATAAGAGAGAATTTAAAACCAATTGTGAACGGCTTCTGCGTATTCTGGCCCACAATAAACAGTTTCTGTTTCAGCGGGGTATACAGCAGCATCTTCTGCGAAGCATTTCAGGGACCTTTGTCATTGATAATGACCCCCTGGATATTGCGGTCTACACAAATCTGGTAACAAACTATCTCTATAATACAAACCTGGTAAACCGGGATGATCGGGATAAATTACATGTGGCCCTGCAGGAACTCCTGGTCAATGCCATAGAACACGGGAACTGCAAAATAAGTTTTGAAGAAAAGACCGCCTGGCTCGAAAAAGGTAAAAATGCCATGGACCTTATCAGAGAAAAGAACAAGGATCCTGCCATAGCAGCAAAAAAGGTGCGTCTTTCCTACACCATCAGCCCGGAACAATCTACCTTTACCATTGCTGACGAAGGTGATGGGTTTGACTGGAGAAGCAGGTTAAGTTCAAAACCCAGTATTGGGCTTCACGGTATGGGTATCCGGATGGCTGGGGTTTATGTGCAGAACCTGACCTATAATGACAAGGGGAATGAAGTCAGCTTTAACGTGGTCCATCAAAAGGATGCAAGCAATATGGTTCCCCGGATCTTCAGCGATCAGGAAGAAATTCATTTTAAAGCAAAGGAAATTGTTGTCCGGGAAGGGGATACATCAGATTACCTATACTATATTGTCTCCGGCAGATACCTGGTATTTTCCGGTAACCGCTGTGTTTCTTATTTAACTCCCGATGACATGTTTATCGGTGAAATGTCCTTCTTACTTTCTAACCAGCGGACCGCCACCGTTGTAGCGAAGGATGGTGGCACCTGTATCAAGGTTTCTAAACAGGACTTTGTAGATTTGATTAAACGGAATCCCCACTACGGCATTTTCCTTGCCCGACTTCTTGCACAACGGCTTACCCGTCTTAATGCACGGACAGTAAAGCTGAATGCGGAGTATATGAAATTGAAACAAGAACTGGAGCAGCTCAGGGCAAACTCTGCTCAAGAGCTGGTTGAAAGCTTCGAGCCTCCCGAAACATCCGTATAAAGGTTGTCCGGTCCACCCCTGCTGCACCAAGACGGGTCTTATATTCCAGGGGCATACCCAGATCCCAAAACGTAAAGCCCTTCTGTTCAAGGAAGCGGGCTGTTAACACCATTTGGACTGTACCAGCGCTATTTTCTGTATAAAAACCGGAATAACTGGTGTATACCCCTCCATAGAACACCCCAAATTCACCGGCTGCCAGTGTTGATCCCCGATACAATCCAAAGGCAGAACAGAAAGCCTTCTGTGGGGGAGGCCCATCTCCAGCAGCAGACCAGGAAAGCTGTAATAGCGCTTTTTGAAGCGGTTCGGTCAGCCAATCATCCCCATGGGTAGCAATACAGGCCTCCAAGATGGGCTCTATAGCATCAAAGGGTTTTAAGGTATACCGGCTCAATTGGGGTTTCACCGATTTTGAAATGTGAAGGTTCTTAAAAAAGAGAATACTTCGCTCCAGGTGCAGCTTTGGCAACAGGAAGGTATCTGCCCCATCCCGAACAGACATCACCAGGAAGCCCGCTTCCATAAGGCTCTGAATAAAATCTGGCGCAAAGGATTGGGCAATACAAAATTCATCAGGATAGTTTTCTGCAATAAGAAAATCGACCACCTGGTCAAAATCCATACCTGGACTCAGTAAAAGCATTTTTATTTTCTATTAAATAATTCTCGAATAGATTTAAAGAATCCCCTGGATGCTCCTTCTTTTTCCAGGCGGCCGGCGAAACGGTCCACATCCGTTTCTGTTCCAGATACAAGGGCAATATCCCCTTCTTTGAATCTATAATCAGGAGTAAAGAGCTGGTAAGCTGTTTCATTTGACCGGACCGATATAAGATTTAAGCCATATTTTTTTCGCAGATCCAATTCCAATACGGTTCGTCCGATAAAAGAATCGGGTATTTCTACTTCTGCAATAACCAGGTTCCCCCCAACCGGAAGGTAATTTAAAACCAGATTAGACACGATCTGGGGTACAATCCGTTTAGCCGCCTCACGGTTAGGGAACACGACCTTGGTAGCTCCCACAATCTCAAGGATTTCTCCATGGGCATCGGTTTCAGCTTTGGCGATGATCGTATGTACCCCTAATTTTCTGCAATAGCTGGCTGCCAATATAGAAGCCTCTATGTTTTTACCCATATCTATGACCACTGCATCGATATGTTTAGGCAGGGTCTTTTCGAGAGCCTCCTGGTTAATCACATCCATGCCTATAGCTGCAGAAACGGTGTCCCGGTAACGATCCAACACCTCCCGATCCTTATCTATAATCAGGATATCCACATCCATTTCTAGTAGTTCAGCTAACACCGCTTCACCAAAATAGCTTAATCCTAAAATAGCAACCTGTTTCATAGCTTACCCCAATAAGACCGATCCCTCAGGATAGGTTATATCATATTTCTTATAGCGCACCAGAGAGAAGGAAAGAGATATCAGCCCAATTCTACCGGCAAACATAATGCATATAATCACCAGTTTACCTGCTAAAGAAAGCTGCGGTGTAAGTCCAAGGCTGAGTCCTACCGTACCAAAAGCGGAGACTACTTCAAACACAATTGCATCAAAGGCTAGACCCCGATTCCCTTCGATAAGGCTTAATACCAAGGCTCCCAGTAACAAAAGACTCAGGGCTTTTAAGAAAAAGACCGTTGCCCTATTCAGGGTATAGCCGGTAATCCGATGCTTACCTATTTGAATGTCCCCCTCCGGACTGGGATGACGGATCATCAATATGATGATTATAAAAATTGTAGATACCTTTATTCCCCCTGCGATTGAACCAGGGCCTGCACCGATAAACATAAATAAAATCGTGAAAACCTTTGATGGCTGGCTTAGTAAGTTCTGGGGCACCGTATCAAAACCAGCCGTTCGAGGAGTGACTGATTGGAAAAGAGCATTTATGATTTTATCTCCCAGAGGCAATGTTATAAAACTATTCGTATTCTCAAAGTAGAAATAAACGATAAACCCCAGTCCTATTAAACCAAGGGTCATTCCAAGCACAACCCTGCTGTGAAAATTTAAATATCGGCTTTTCCTCGTTATCCGCCGGTACAGGTCCTGTAATACGATAAATCCAATACCGCCAAGTATGATCAGCAGTATAATTGTGATAAGAATCCCAGGATTTTGGGCATAAGCTTCCAGACTATCCGGAAAAAGAGAAAATCCCGCATTACAAAAGGCTGAAACCGAATGAAAAATACCATAAAAATAAAAATCCGGTATGCCAGCTTGGTTAAAGCAGAAAGAAAGAACACCAGCTCCTATGGTTTCGATAATAAGAGTGGTAGCCATAATGGTGAGCACAATTCTGCGTGGATCGTATTCTACCCCATCAACATAAAAACTGCGGATCGTAGAGATTCTGCGAAAGGGGATACGGCTTCCGGGCAGTATTAAAAGCAGAGAAGTAAAACTGATAATGCCGAGGCCCCCAAGCTGTATCAGTAATAAAATAATAATCTGGCCAACATGACTAAAGCTGCCCATATCCACCGTACTTAGACCGGTAACACAGACCGCAGAGGTGGCTATAAACAGGGCATCTATAAATGAAACAGGTTTTGCCTGTGAGATGGGAAGCGTTAAAAAGATACTGCCCGCACCGATGAGAAAAACAAACAGCACTACAAGATACCAGGAATCGGAGCGAAAACGAAGTCGCATAAACGTACTATAGGCATTTTTTTATTGAGCGTCTATAATTTTTAATATATCGGGAGGTTTCCAATGGATGAAATTAAACGGGTATTGATTGTTGGAACCGGTGCGGTTGGTGCGGCCATTGCGTCTATCATTTCAGAACACATACCAGGTTCGGTGTACGTTCTCGCCGATGGCAAACGCTTTGAACGTTATAACCGAGACGGTTTTATCGTAAATGGTAAAACCTACCATTTCCCAGTCGTATCCCCCGTTTCTACCCATAGCCAATTCGACCTTATTATTGTTGCGGTAAAACACCATCATCTTTCAGAAGCAATACAGCAGATGAAGGCCCATGTGGGAGCCAATACAAGCATACTTTCGTTGATGAACGGCATTTCCAGCGAAGAGCAACTGGGAGCCAGGTTCGGAGCCGGACCTGGGGCACCTGAAGGAGTTCAGCTTCCGCCCTATGCCATGATTTTAGGGATTGATGCGGTTCGAATCGGAAATGAAACCCGTTTTGCATCTACGGGCAGAATTTTCTTTGGCGAAGCCACCAATAACAAGGCAGCCCTCAGCCCTCGGGTCCAACGGATTGCCAGGTTCTTTGAAAAAGCAGGGGTACCCTACGAAATTCCCGAGAACATGCTCCGTTCTCTCTGGTTTAAATTCATGATCAACGTGGGCGTAAACCAGGCTTCAGCCATACTCCGGGCCCCCTACCGACTGTTTCAAACCAACTCCGAAGCAAAGGCTGTCATGGAAACTTTGCAGCGGGAAGTTATTGCACTATCCCAGGCTATGGGAATTAATCTGAACGAACAGGATCTGGGTAATTGGGAAAAAACGCTTTCAACACTGCATCCGGACAACCTGACCTCCATGTGCCAGGATGTACTTGCAAACCGAAAAACAGAGGTAGAAATGTTTGCCGGTACGATCGTTCAGCTTGGGAAACAATATAAGGTCCCCACACCAGCCAACGAGCTGGTCTATAACCTTATTAAGGCCATAGAGGCAACCTATATCCCTGGAACTGCTAACCCTTAACGGCTCCCATGGTAAGTCCCCGGACCACATATTTCTGAAATAACATAGTCAGAACTATGGCCGGGGCAATGATAACCATAGTCGCAGCCATCACCGCACCCCAATCTACCTCTGCATAGGAGACAAAGTTATAGACCGCGATAGGAAGGGTCTTTGTCTTTTCCATGCTGAGAACCTGAGAAAACATGAAATTGTTCCATGAAAAAAGAAAGGCCAACGTAGTGGATGTTACAATTCCTGGGGTCGATACGGGTAGAACGATCTCTATAAAAGTCCGCTGTCGGGTGGCACCATCAACCCGGGCGGATTCTTCTATTTCCAATGGTACGGATGCAAAAAAGCTCGTCATAATCCAGACCACAATAGGCAGCCCAATAAGCATGTGACTCAGAATCAATGCAATATAGGTATCTATCAGCATCAATCTGGAAAATAAGAGGTACCATGGTAAAAGCAGCGCAATACCAGGCATAAGACGAGCCACAAGAATTAGCAGTCCCAGCTTTTCCTGTTTATAGCGGGCAATAGAATAGGCCGCAGGAAGTCCTAATAACAAAGATAATACAACCGCAGTAATACCCACCACTGTGGAATTATAGAAAAACTGCAGGAAGTTTTGTTCCTGAAATACCTTGCTATAGTTTTGCATAGTCGGTTGAAAAACCCATTTAGGAGGATAGGCGGTAATATCAACCTGAGTTTTAATTGAGGATATAAAAATCCATATCAGAGGAAATAAAACCGGGACAACAACAAATAACACCAGGATATAAAATATAAGTTTTGATACAAGGCGTTTCATGGTCATACCCTACTCCTCCAACCGTTGTCGTAATTTTGCTACGACATAACTGAGCAACATGACTACAACAAAGAGGAAAAAGAGTACGACCGAAGCATGGCCAAGACGGAAATAATTAAAGGACAAATTGTAAGCATAAATATTTAAGGTTTCAGAAGCAAAGCCCGGACCTCCGTTCGTCATCGAATAAATTATATCATAGGTTTTAAGGGCATCAATTGAACGAAGTACCACAGCGGTTAGAATGACAGGTGAAACCATAGGGAGGGTAATTCTCCAGAAGATTTGCAGCCCATTAGCCCCATCAACTTTAGCGGATTCATAGGGTTCAATTGATAAACCAGCAAGACCAGCGAGCATGATGAGGGCCATCATGGGGGTCCATTGCCATATATCGACAATAACAAGAGAGGGTATTACCAGCTGTTTATCAGCAATCCATTTCAAAGGTGCAAGACCTGCACTCCGCAGAACCCAGTTAGCCAAACCGATTGTGGGTTCATAGAACAGAGTCCAGGCAATTCCGATAGCTACCGGGGTAGAAACCATAGGCAGCAAAAGGCTCATTTTTACAAAGTTTTTTCCCAGAAATTCCCTATTCAGGATTAAAGCCCAGATCATTCCCAGCACTGTTTCTACACTGACCGCAAAGGCGGTAAAATAAAAGGTCCGTCCCAGGGCTGCCCAGAAGCGCCCCTCCTGTAAAATCGAAAGATAGGTTTTAAAACCCACAAAACGGGGAGGTAACCCCGAGGTCAGATTCCAATTGGAAAAACTGATAGTGAAGGTATAAAAAACAGGAAAGACCATCATTAAGGCAACAAATAAAACTGCTGGCAGCGGAAAAAGTATTTTAATATGCCGATCTACAAAAGAACTCTCTAACATCATTACTCCTGAATAAGAGCTGTCCAGGCATACTACCTGGACAGCATAAAAGATATACAGTAGAGGTTTTTGCTATTTACCGAGCTCACCAGCTGCATCCAGAAGTTCATTGACCTTCTTGGCAGCATTTTTGGCAGCTGCAGCAATATCTCCGGTTCCGCCAGTGTCAATGGAAAGAACAATAACGTCGCCAATTGCATCCCGGGCTTCACCGACAGCGGTCATGAGCGGCCGATCATAGGGAGTCCCAATGGGTCCCATTTTTACAGCAGTGGTTGCAAGCTGCTGATCAAATTTGGCAAGGATATTTGCATCGGTCCACACAGAATTGCGGGCCATGGTAATACCCTTATCAATCATCGCCTTTATTGCCAGTTCCTTACTGGTCGCCCACATCAGGAAATCATAGGCCAGATCTTTATTCTTAGACTGTTTTGAAACAGCCATACCCCAGGATACTACAATGAACGGATGATTTCCCTTAGGACCAGCAGGCATCAATGCGACACCGACCTTATCAGCTACCTGTGATTTGGTCGGATCCTTCAGATTACCAAGGAATACGCTAGCATCGGTCCACATGGCAACCTGACCAGCCTGGAACAAAGCCTGGCCCTGGGCCCAACTCATATTGGTTACTCCCGGCGGGCCATATTCTTTCAGCATCTTTCCATAGAACTTAAAGGCTTCGATCGCCTCAGGACTGTCGACTACAGCCTTTCCATCCTTAAGGAAATCGCCGCCAAAATTGTACAAATAGGTCGAGAATTGGGTTACCGCAGCCCCTCTTTGTCCACGGGAAACAATTCCGTAAATATTTTTGTCAGGATTATGGAGTTTCTTCGCTGCTGCAATCAGTTCATCAAAGGTGGTGGGAGGATTCAGCCCTGCCTGCTTGAACAGGTCAGTTCTGTAATAAAGCACCTGCCATTCAGTTACCAATGGAATTGTATACACAGCCTTAGCATAGGTTACCGCATCTACCGCACTCTTAGAGTAGTCGGCAAAGTTATAGTTTGCCGGTGTTTTTTTAGTATTATTGATATACGGGGTCAGGTTTTCATACCAGCCATTCCTATAGAAAAGCTTTCCTTCCTGGAGCGGCCGGGTCATGAAAACGTCGACTGTAGAAGATCTGGTTGCAAATTCCGTAGTCAGTTTCTGGGTCAGTTGATTTTCATCATAGCTTTCCACATTCACCTTCACACCGGTTTTTGCTTCATATTCTGCAATGAGCGGTTTTAATACCTCCGCATAGGGATGGTTCGCCAGCAAGACCCGAATGGATTTGGTCTGTGCGGAGACACCAAAGACGACAGCAATCGTCATAAAAAGAACGATAAGGCTTCGTTTCATAGAACCTCCTCTCTCAATAATGAGCTTTATCATATTATTATCCTGATTTTTCTAACCGTCAATAAAAATATGAAATAAATTTTTATTGTATGAAATTATTTTTCATGCTAAACTTATGACATGCCTCATACTAGTTGTATTATTAAAATTCATGAAGCCAAAAACTCCTTCAGTGCTAAAGAGGCACAGATCGCTGATTTTATTCTGCAGCATCCTCAATCGTCGGTATATCCAACCATAGAAGAACTGGCAGAGCAGATCGGCGTTTCTGAGGCGACCCTTTTTCGATTTGTACGGAAGCTGGGTTATTCAGGATACCAGCAATTCAGAATTGCATTGGCAACCGATATCGCCAGTCCCCAGCAACGGGTATATGAGACCACCTTAGAACACTCTCAGGAATCTACTGTTTCACTGGTATTCAATACCAACATCCGTGCCCTGCAAGAAACCTTGCAACACATCGAGCCTGAACACATTAAAAAAATTGCTGAACTATGTGTTGCCAGCAAACGGATATTTTTCTTTGGCCTTGGAGGTTCATCCATAGTTGCCCTTGATGCGTATCATAAATTGATACGGACAGGACTTTCTTGCGGCGCACCCACAGATTTTCATATGCAGCTTATGCAGGCTTCACAGCTTTCACCGGAAGATACGGCAGTCCTCATTTCCCATACCGGTGTAAATCGCGATGCCTTAGATCTGGCCGAAGCAATTAAAAAACAGGGTGCCCAGCTTGTGGTCATTACAGATGCCAGAAGATCTCCGCTTTTAAAGTTGGCAAATCATAGTCTCTTTGCCTATTCACAAACTTCACCCTATGTTTCTGAAGCCTTTTCTGCTCGAATTGTACAGCTCGCAATAATTGACTGTCTTTATGTATCAATCATGGAAGCGCTTGGACAAAAGGGGTTCGATAACCTGGAGCGGATGAGAAACGTTATTGCCCAAAGAAGAATCTAAAACCGGAGAGAAAGCCATGAAAGCCTTACTGTTAGATGGAATCAGGCATTTTAGTTATGTTGATGTACCCATACCATCCATTACAGCGTCAGACCAGGTTTTGATACAAATCAAAGCCGCTTCTATCTGCGGCAGCGATGTCCATGGTATGGATGGCTCTACGGGCCGCCGTATCCCGCCCATCATCATGGGCCATGAAGCATCGGGCATTGTTTCTGCGGTAGGCCCAGGAGTACGTAAGGTTGCCCCTGGAGACCGGGTAACCTTTGATTCAACCATATACTGCGGAGAATGTTTTTATTGTCGCCGCGGGGAGGTAAACCTCTGTGATAACAGGCGGGTTATCGGAGTATCCTGTCAGGAATATAAACAGGACGGCGCCTTTGCGGAGTACCTGGTGGTTCCAGAACGGATTATCTACCCGCTTCCCGAAGGGGTCGATTTTATTCACGGAGCGCTCACCGAACCAGTCGCTGTTGCTGCCCATGCACTTACTCTTGCAAGATTAACTCCCGGCGATACGGTTCTTATTGTCGGGACTGGACTCATTGGACTTCTGCTGCTTCAGCTAGTCCGCCTGCACACATCAGGTACCATAATAGCCGTAGATATTGATGAAAAGCGTCTCGCCCTGGCAAAAACCCTTGGAGCGGATGTAACCCTGCTTGCTGATAAAGAAACTGGTTCTCGGATAAAAGCATTAACCCATGGTAGAGGCGCTGACCAGGCCTTTGAAGTAGTCGGTTCAGAAAAAACTGTTGCCGCAGCCATAGAAGGTTTACGAAAGGGAGGCAGACTAACACTGGTCGGGAACCTCAGTCCATCAATTAACCTGCCCCTCCAATCGGTCGTAACCCGTCAGCTTGACCTCCAGGGATCCTGTGCAATCGCCGGCGAATATCCCCTTGCTCTGGAACTTATGGCAGCCCATAAAATCAACTTGGATCCGATCATCAGCAAAGTCGCACCTCTTAAAGAGGGGGCCCTCTGGTTTGAACGGCTCTACAACCGCGAAGGCGGTCTTATGAAGGTTGTTCTGGAGCTGTAATATGAAAAGAATACGATTTGGAATTCTCACCTATGGAAAAGTTGCCCATCTCCATGCCCAGGCGCTGCAGGCTATACCGGAACTGGAGCTTGTGTCAGTTTGGGGACGGGATCGGGAAAAACGGGAACAGTTCGCAGAGACCTACAACATAAAAGCCTTTGACGACATTTCAAAGATGATTCGGACCGCCCAGGTTGATGCAGTGCTGGTCGCATCTCCCCACCCTCAACATGTCGAACACAGCCTGGAAGCCCTGGAAGCGGGAGCCCATGTACTCATAGAAAAACCAATGGCGCTCCATACCAACGATTGTGACCGGATTATCGAAACTGCCCAGAGGGTAAACCGTATAGTAGGGGTCATCAGTCAGCGCCGCTGGTACCCGGCGGTGCAGCGGATTCGCAGGGCCATCGATGAAGGTAAACTCGGAAAGCCCATGATTGCCCAGGTGACCATGCTTGGATGGAGGGACGAAGCCTATTACAGAAGCGACCCCTGGCGTGGGAGCTGGACCGGAGAAGGAGGAGGGGTTCTAGTAAATCAAGCCCCCCATCAATTAGACCTGCTCCAATGGTTCATGGGACCGGTAACCGAAGTTTTTGCCTACTGGGATAACATTAATCATCCCTATATCGAAGTAGAGGACACCGCCCTTGCATTGGTACGCTTTTCTTCTGGCGGTATGGCAAACATACTGGTAAGTAATTCCCAAAAGCCGGGGATTTATGCAAAGGTTCATATACATGGGTCATCTGGCGCATCGGTGGGGGTGCAAACCGACGGGGGGGCCATGTTTGTGGCGGGGCTATCTAAAGTTACAGAACCGCCGATCAATGATATCTGGACTATTCCGGGGGAAGAAAACAAATTACAGCAATGGACACAGGAAGATAATCAATTCTTTAAATCTATCGACGCTACGACCTATTTTCATGGGCTCCAGTTTAAGGACTTCGCCGAAGCAATCGCACTTAACCGTCCGCCCCTGGTGGATGGACTGGAGGGGCGTAAAACTATAGCCCTAATAGAAGCCATATACAAATCAGGCAGGGAACATCGTCCAGTCAGCCTATAATTTTCTCATTGAAAGGGGCCTTCCATAATGCTATGCTGGTAACATAATGGATGTTACAAGAGTAGCTTCTGCGCTTTTACAGGGTGCCGCCCAGGTTATTAAGGGAAAAGAAGAATTCCTGGAATACCTCATAACAGTACTTCTTTCTGGCGGTCATGTGCTCCTCGAAGATCTGCCAGGCCTTGGCAAAACAACGGTCGCAAAAACCCTTTCTCATCTTATTTCAGACGGGGAAGGAAAACCCCTCCCATTCAAACGGATCCAATTTACCCCCGACCTCCTGCCCTATGACATTACCGGCGTAGACATCTTTGATCCCGATCTGCACAGTTTCCGTTTTGTCCCCGGCCCGATTTTTGCAAACCTGATCCTCGCCGATGAAATTAACCGCACAACCCCTAAGGTGCAGTCGGCCCTCCTCGAAGTCATGGCTGAACAACAGGTCACCGTGGGGTCCGTAACCCGGCCAGTCCCCTCCCCCTTCATGGTAATAGCAACACAGAATCCGGTAGAAAGCGAAGGCACCTTTCCGCTCCCTGCGGCCCAGCTGGACCGGTTTATGATGCGGCTTTCCCTCGGATATCCCCACAGGGATGCGGAGCTGCAAATTTTGGATACTAATCCATCCGAATTGGTACTGAGCCATCTGGAACCGGTCATTACTGTTGATGAACTGCTCCAGGCTAGAGCCCTGGTAGACCAGGTGTACTGCCATCCAAATCTTAAGGAAGCCCTGGTGGATCTGGCGAGGGCCACAAGGAATCATAGTGACATTCGGCTCGGTGCAAGCCCCCGATCAGCCCTGCATCTCTTAAAAGCAGTCAGAGCCTATGCCTTCATTAAAGGCAGGACCTATGTGGTAGACGAGGATGTAATTACACTGGCGCCCCTGGTGCTCAGCCACCGGCTTAAAATGGTCGATCCCCGAACAGAGGCCTCACCCCTTATTCGGAGGCTTGCCATTGAACACTGTAACAAATATGACTATTCATAACAGTGCTTCTATAACTGTTTTTTCCTGGGTCCTTGCCCTATTAACCCTTGGAACAGGGCTGTTTATTAAAGAGATTATCCTGACCCTGACAGCACTTTTCACCCTGTTTATTTTAAGCTGGTCCCTACTTAGTGTATATCTGCTCAGGCAGATCTATAAAAATGAAGCTAAAAAGCTGTTCTGCACGATCACACCAACGGATGGACACACAGGGACCCAATTACAGGTACAGCTTTCTGGCCTGGCAATTCCTTCCGTATTCCGTCTTAGCCTGCCCGGCATTGTTACCTTTTATGAACTGGTTCTAAAAACCTCGGATGGCAAAATTCTAAGCGCGACGATTCCCCTTTCCTCTGCAGATCTGTCTACGAAACACCTTTCAGCAAAGGGTCTTTCTGTTACCCTTGAAACCGACGCCGCCTCCCGAGGGGTGTATTATACCGAGTCATCACGGCTCGCCCTCCGTGACATCTTTGGATTTTATACCCTTACCATTCCCATACCATATCCTGAAACAGAATCATTGATACTGAGACCAAAACCAGCCAATGATGGCATTCACTTGATACTCCATTCAGGAGGTTCTACCAGAAGAGAGGACCAGCGGTACCAGCGGACAGAGGACTTAACCGAACACCGACCCTATGTTCCCGGCGATGATCCCCGGCGTATCAACTGGAAACTCTTTGGACATTCGGGGGATCTGTTTATCAGACAGGCAGAACAGGAACCCCCGCCCCTTGCTGAATATGTACTGGTGTTAGATACATCGGTAGATTATCGCTTATTTTCTCAAGAAGAGGGCCAGATCCTCGTGGATTCCCTTTGTGAACAGGGGCTTGCAGTAGCCTTTGAACTTGCCCAGCGGAAGTATTCCATCACCCTTAGTTATCCAGGCAGCGGTATATATACACCCGATGCAAACAGTATTTCTAAAGCCCTGGCATACCCGGCAGCGATTTCACTCCTTTCCAATAGATACGTTCCTGACCTGCCCCATACCGCAAGCATCCTCATTCTTGCTATTCCTCGAATACTGCCCGCGGCCGACTCTGCTCTGGATACACTTCTCGCTAAACCGCACCAATGGACTCACCTTCATTTCATCAATCCTGCAAAGGTACTTAATCAGAACAGGTATCAGAACACATATGAAGCCTGTATCCGCTATTATGGACAAATCCATGAAACATAAAGGGCCGCCAGTACTTAGTACCGTTATATACAGCCTTTCGATAGGCATTTTCCTCATCCATATACAACTCCTCCTGGTACCCATTGGTCACCCGATCTTTTTTATTGTCTCACTCCTTGCAGCCTTCGCCATTGGAATAGGAAAACGGCGCTGGACACCGCTTATACTGCTGGTATTTCCCTGGCTGGTAAAAATCCTGGTGCTTTTAATGAGCCTTATAGCTCCCGCAAAATCGATCAGCTTTGATCAGATGCTCCTTTTCTTTGATCATAATTTTCTTGCAGCCCTGCTTCCCTTTTATTGGATGGGTCTCAGTACCTTCATGGCAGGCATTTCTTTTAAAGCTCTGCATTGGAACAGGATATGTAACAGCCTTTTGGTATTGGTGTTCTTTTTACTCATAAGGAGCCGGCAATTCACCTTTTATGTCTGGCCCACCGCAATGCTGGTAGTCTTTGCATTGATAATCATCCTCCAATTCGTATCCCTCATGCTGGCCTTCCCCAGCCAGGGCTTCCCCCTCCAGGCCTTCCCCCGTCAGAGCTTCCCCCTGCGACGCACCATTGGTTCAGGGCTTTTTCTGCTTCTATTCTTTGGCATATTAAGTATTATTGTTTTAAGAAAACCCGCAGAAGAACAGGCTACCGAACAGGGCGGCGGTCTTATAAAACCCGATCTCTTCCGCTTTGATTTTTCCCAGTTTCTCCGTCTGGAAAGTGAAATATCACTCAAAGAAGACCTGGTTCTTATTGTCCATAAGGACCAGGAGGATTCACATATTTTAATCCGCCGTTACATCCTTTCGGGATACGACACTAAAAAAGGATTCTATCGGGAACCGGTAAAGGATGAGGCAGAACATCCCCAGGAACTCCCGGCCAGTGAAACCATCCTCTCCAATCCAACCTGGCAGGCCCGTAGAACAACCGAACAGGAATATTTCCTCATTAACTTTGATCCCTCTGCCTTTATTGCAATGAATAGTCCCCGGAGCATCAGTCCCCTCAAAACATGGGACACTACCTCATTTTCTTCTGCATACCGGGTTCAAAGTGAGACCAGCGAAGTCATGCCCTTTGAACTGATCGATGCAGTGCCATACAATAAAACAACCGCTGCCAGCCTTGGACTCTCAGAACAGGAATATCTGTGGTACACCAACTATGGGAGTGATCAACGAATTAAAGCATTAGGGGACCAGCTCACCGAAGGTTTAGAAACCTATTGGGAAAAAATACAGGCAATTTATGAATATTTAAAACATGGAGACTACCGCTACAGTCTGAAACCGGGGCTTGCTTCCGATGGGGACCAGCTGGGTCGCTTTCTTTTTACTACAAAAAAAGGCTACTGTTCCTATTTCGCCTTTTCCATGGCCCTGCTCCTCAGGTCCCAGGGAGTCCCCGCCCGGGTTGCGGTAGGTTTTTTCATCGATCCTGACACGGGAGCCTTTAATTACTACCCCATCTTATCCAACATGGCCCATGCATGGGTAGAAGTATACTTCCCGTCCTATGGTTGGATAGAGTACGATCCCACCACAAGTATCCTTGCAGAAGGTGAAACCTTTCGGTTTTCCCAGGGAGTTCAGCAGCAAACCTTTGAACGGCTCCTTGGAGAAATCCTGCAGAACCGGGATAAGTTAGCCCTGGTAAACCAGCAATCTCCACCTGAAACACAAAGAGGCATATCAGAGCTTTTTGGTCCTATGGGCCATTGGTTTATCCATAAGTGGCCTATCGTCGCCCTTTTACTCTATATAGTTGGTATTCTATTATTTAGAAATTATTATGCATGCTTATCCTGGTACCATAGGGTAATCACCCATAAGTTCCGTCTTACTGCAACATACCGTTTTAAACACAGCCTGCGGATCCTTTGTCTTTCGGGTGTCTATAAGCCGCACCATGTTAAGTCCCGCTCCTTACAGGAACAAATACAACAGATAGAGGCATCATACGGAATTACCCTGCTACCTCTGTTTACGGTGTATCAGGAAGCCCGTTTTGCCAGCCCGGACTATCCTATTACTGTAGATTCGATTCTCAGAACCTATGAAGTATTCATGACTTCATATAAGAAAAAAGTTCCTCTGTTGCGGCGATTAACAGCCCAGGTATTTCCTTTTATAACTATGATACTACCCTGTAAAGGGTCCTGGCCTAAACTAGTAGGTATCCTGCTACTTGTAACAAGCCTTTTTCAGAGCCAAGCCAATATGACCGCCCAAAATCAGGGCGCCCAGGAAATCCTTAGCCAGGCACAGAAGCTCCGTGAGGAAGAACGGTGGGAACAGGTTATTTCCCTTCTGCAAAGGGCAGAAAGCCTTTATCCCCTGGACAGCCGCTTCCCCGCAGAACTTGGGGATATCTATAACACCCGCGGTTTATATAATCTCGCCTGGAATGCCTATCGTCGCGCCGAAATCATAGACCCGGAAAACAGTGAGCTGTGGTATCAACTATCGTATGTAGCAGGACGTTTAAATAAGAATGAAGAATCTATTCAGTACCTGCAGCAGATCCTGGCTAAAAACCCGGATAACAGGGATGCAATCGGAGACCTGGGATGGATGTATTTTAAAACCCATCGTCTTTCCGAGGGAGAAAGGCTCCTGACCGAATCCTTGGATCGGTTCGGACCTGACCAGGGCCTTGAAATGACCCTGGCAACCATCTATTCCGATCAATACCGCTATGAAGATGCAAAAACCTATTATCTTAAGGCCATTAAACATGCCGAAAAAAGCGGCTTTAAACTCTTTCTCGCCGTCGCTTATTACAATCTTTCCATACTGGAATCCCGTTTTTACCATTTTGCCAATGCCCTTGCCAGCACCAACCTTTCCTTACAGCACACAGAACGGTCTTCGGGACACCTGGCCAGGGGAGAATTATTCCAGCGACGGCTCGATTTCACCAAAGCCTATGGGGAATATCTTGCGGCCTATGAGATGGATACTTCCCCCCTCTCAAAAATAAACATGGCCCAGTTGTATCAGCAGACAGGAAACCTTAAAGAAGCAAAAACCTATGCTGAAAATACGATACAACAGACCGATCTTTCATGGATGGTCAATTATGGCACCGATATTGACCGGTATAAAAAGGATCTGCATCAAATCCTGAGAGAGACCTATAGGGGACTGGCAAATCAAGAGAGGCTCTCCTATAAGGCTACTCCATGGCAGCAGATCCTCAGTCTTTTCCAATGGATTCGATATAAGGCGGCGGAAATCTGGCAGGAACAGCTTTTTACTTACTATACAATGCAGGCCGCCAAGGCCTACGGGGTAGAAAACCAGAAACTAGACGCCTTGCTCCATTATTATCTCGGATTACAAACCTATCCCTGGCGGGCACAGGCATATCTGCAGGAAGCAATGGACTATGAAACAAAACTCATAGAAGCAGCCCTACCCACCTATCTCTACGAATCAGGTAAACTCCAAAAGCAGAGTACACCAATTATTCAAGCAATCAATCTTTTTGACCCGGTCTGGGAACGGGACATGATTGCCGACGCCTATGCGGAACTGGCAGGAATCTATCAGAATCAGGGAAAGATTGATGAAGCCCAGTCGAGTATTGAAGCCCTCTATGCCTTAAACCATGGGGCTCTGCTTCAGCGTGGTTTACGGCTTCCCATCAAACTGGACCTGCAGGGTACCTATGCAAGCCCATCGGAAGCGGAAAGATATAGAAAAACCCTCTCTGCCATATTGAATCGCTCTGGCTTACGGATCCTTACAAACAAATCGACCCGATTTACCCTAATCCTTAACAGAACAGATAGCACTATTACGTGCACACTTTATGATTCGGTTAAGGGGTCCACATTGCGGGAAAAGACCATGATCCTTCCAGATCTCTCTGCCGAAAGCCGGCTGCGCTTTAGCCATGAACTGCAGCAAGCACTTTTTTCAGAATTAGGGCAATAAGGACAAGCCAAAGGCATACAATAACAACCGCCGCACCCCACTGTTTCTTAAGCGACAGGGGGTGTTCATTTGCCTCCGCTTCACAGGCTGAAACAATGTCCTTAGGCACAAGTCTAACAGCCAGTCCCACCAAAAGCGGCAGAATAATAACATCATCCAGATAACCAAGAAGGGGAATAAAATCGGGTATCAGATCGATGGGCGAAAGGGCGTATCCCAGAGCAATAAGCGCCATAACCTTTGCTGACCAGGGTGTTCCAGGGTGTCTTGATACATAGTACAGTGTACCGATGGTGCGTTTAGCCCACTGGGCTGCCGCATCCAGTTGTTTTTTTAATCCCATACTCTAATCTTAGAAAAAATAAAAAACTCTGCCTACAGGCCCAGAGGGCTCTGCGGCAGAGTACACAGCGGGTTAATAGACTTTTTATTTAGCTGCCTTCAGAGCTGTGGTCGCCAGCTGTAAGAAGGACCCCACATGGATTGATACACCAGAAATGGCATCGGTTTTCCCATCCGCTTTTACCGCAATCTTTGCAGGATCCTGGGCATTAATCAGTGCTGCTTCAGCCTTAGCTGCCTGTTCATGCCATTCAGCCTGGGCTTTGCCGAATTTTACCATACCATAGTTACCGCTTGCGGATTCTACAATCTTAGACTTTTTTGCGCTGTCTTTGGAAATACCGTTCCAAACCACATCCACAATCCGGCCATTTACAACCGTAATAAGAACAGTTTCTTTCCAGCCAGAATCTTTGTCAAAATCGGGCTGTTCCGCATAGTACCAGCCATCCTTCGCATACAAGCCTTTGGCAACGGGCCCTGCGGCGATTGCCTTCTGGGCAAGATCAAAGAATTCCTTTACCTGGATGGAAGCACCGGAGATTGCATCGGTATGACCTTCGGCATCGGAATATTTATTGAACTTGTAATCCTGGGTTTTTACCAGATACTGTTCAACCTTTTCTGCCTGCTGGTACCATTCAGCCTGGGCTTTACCAAATTTAACCATGTTATACTTTCCAGCCTTATCATAGGCCTTCTTATCTGCTGCTCCGGCAATATTGCTCACCCCATTCCAGTTGGCAGCGGTAATTTTACCACCCTTTACTTCCAGAACCACCTGGCTTTTCCAGCCGGAGGAACCGAATCCATCCTGCTCTGCAAAATATTTGCCATCCTTTAAGGTTTGGGCGCTCAGGGATACACCGAGGGCGACCATTACAGCAACAAAACCAAATCGCTTCATACTGACCTCCATAGAATTGTTGTTATATAATACAATTCTTATCTATAAATTATATTCGATACAAGTTTAATTGTCAAGGAAGAGAAGCGCCTCTCAAAACCACCTATATAAGACGTGTACAAATATATAATAAATTGTTATATTTTAAGAGGTTTTTGCAAAAGTCTATTACTTTTGCAAAAACCTCCACTGTTTAAAAAAACATCCCAGATTGTTTTAGTGTCCATAATGATAAGGAGGCCCCATGCGGCAGACATTATTTGACATGGTACAGCAAGCCAGAACCCGTTTTGGTGATAAACCCTTTACCTTCAGGAAAACCGACTCAGGCTGGGTTTCCAAAACCTTTAATCAAAGTTTCGACGAAAGCCGACTCTTTGCTTCATTTCTCCTTGAACAGGGTTATGAAGCTCAGGAGCGGGTCGCCATCTACGCCGAAGGGAGCCCCAACTGGATTGTGGGAGAATATGGCATCATCATGGCAGGCCTCATCGCAGTCCCCCTCTCCTTTAAGCTGCTCCCCGAAGAAATCTGTTACCGCCTCGACCACTCAGAAGCGAAGATGGTACTGACAAACAGCAACCACCTGGAAAAAATTTGCCGGGTTGCCCAGGATATCGCGGCAAAAACAGGCCGAACCATCGATATCGTCAGCCTCGATGAAGACCAGGACCTTTCATCAATCTCATACCCTAAAAATCATTTATTCAGGATTGATGAAGCCCGCTCGCTGGGCGCAGCAGCCCTGGAAAAAAACCGCAGCCGCTTAGATAGTATCGAAAAGGACTGCAGCGAAGACACGGTGGTCACCATCTCCTACACATCGGGAACGACCGGAAACCCCAAGGGGATTATGCTCACCCATAAAAATTATTATATAAACAGCCTGGACTCGGTAAACATCTTTAAGGTTCCGGAAACCGGGTATCGCAACTTTGTCATCCTGCCGGTAGACCACTCCTTTGCCCAGACCGTAGGCATCCATTCATCAATCCAGCGGTGCATAGAAATGTGGTTTGTCGATTCCCGAGGCGGCGGTATGGCTATTCTCAGGAATATTCCTGTCAACATGAAGGAAGCTGAACCTATATTCATGATGACCGTGCCCGCCCTCTCAGGAAATTTCATGAAAAAGATGCAGTCTGAAATTGATAAACGGGGCGGTATCGTAAAAGCCCTGTTTGATATGGGCATTAAGGCAGGTATCAACTATTGGGGAGATGAATCCTATCCCAAACCGGGTATTAAAACCCTATTAAACGGCCTTATGTATTTCCCCCTGAAAAAACTTGTACTAGACAAGGTTAGGACCGAGGTTTTTGGTAAACGGGCCCAATTCTTTACCGGAGGGGGCGCCAGCTTTGATATCGGACAGCAGCGCTTCTACCGGGCATTGGGGATGCCCCTGTATCAGGGCTATGGAATGACCGAAGCATCGCCGGTTATTTCTACCAATATCGAAGGCCACACGAAACTGGGAACCTCCGGAATCGCCCTGGATCATGTAGAGATCCGGATTATGCGGGACGATGGGACTGTTGCTCAAGCCGGAGAAAAGGGAGAAATCTGTGTCCGTGGTCCCAATGTCATGAAGGGCTATTTTAAAAATCCTGAAGCTACCAAAGAAGCTATTGTCGATGGCTGGCTTCATACCGGTGACCTGGGCTGGCTTGATGCGGATGGGTATCTCACCGTCGCAGGCCGGGCTAAGGCGCTCCTCATCTCTGCGGATGGAGAGAAATACAGCCCCGAAGGGATCGAAGATGCAATCGTAAACTCAGCAAAAGTAGTAAACCAGGTAATGGTCTGGAATGACCATAAAAAATTCACCTGTGCCCTGATTACTCTGGATGATGACCAGGTAAGAAAACTGATAAAGGAACACCATATAAAAACACGGGAGGACCTGTTGGAGCATATCAAGGAGTCCTTCTACAGTTTCCGCTCCGACCCCTCATACCGGAACATGGTACCCCTTAACTGGACCCCTGCCACATTCCAAATTGTACCGGAAGCCTTCAGTGAAAAGGATGGGCTCATCAACTCTACCATGAAACTCGTCCGATACAAGGTGGTCGAAAAATATCAGGATCTCATTGAATATATCTACACCGAGGGTTCCAGTTATAAGAATAACCGGAATCTGGAAGCCCTCTCAAAATACCTGTAAGGAGTAGTACATGGAGAATAGAAGATATTTATTTACCTCTGAATCGGTCGGGGAAGGACACCCCGATAAACTCTGTGATCAAATATCCGATGCCATCCTCGATGCCTGCCTTGCCGAGGATCCCATGAGCCGGGTCGCCTGCGAAACCTTTGCATCCACCGCCATGGTATTGGTGGGAGGAGAAATCACCACCAATACCTTTGTAGATATCCAGCAGGTAGTCCGGGATGTGGTAAAGGATGTCGGATATACAAACCCCGCCTATGGCCTGGATTATGAATCCATGGCCGTACTCGACATGATCCACAGCCAATCACCGGATATCAGCCAGGGCGTTTCAGGAACCGGCCTGGAAGAATTTAAGGGCCAGCAGGGGGCTGGAGACCAGGGCATGATGTTCGGCTTTGCCTGCACGGAAACCCCCAACTATATGCCAGCCCCGATCACCCTGGCCCACCAGATTCTGGATAAGGCAACCCTGCTTCGTAAGGCTAAAATCATTCCCTGGCTTCGTCCGGACGCAAAGAGCCAGGTTACAATCCAATATGAGGGCCACAAACCGGTCCGTATCGACACGGTCGTTGTTTCCCATCAGCACGATGATGGTATTTCCTATGAAAACATTAAAGAAGCCATTATCGAAGAGATCATTAAACCCGTATTAGCCCCTACAGGTCTCTTGGATACCAAAACCCGCTATTTTATCAATCCAACCGGCCGTTTCGTCATTGGCGGACCCTATGGTGACACAGGACTGACGGGAAGAAAAATAATTGTAGATACCTACGGCGGCATGGGCCGTCATGGCGGAGGCGCCTTCTCAGGCAAGGATCCCACTAAAGTAGACCGTTCCGCAGCTTATATGGCCCGCTATGTGGCAAAAAATATCGTTGCTGCCGGTTTTGCAGAACGCTGTGAGGTTCAGCTTGCCTATGCCATCGGCGTACCATTCCCCGTATCCGTCATGGTAGACACTTTCGGGACTAGCTCAGTCAGTGAAGCGGCCATTGAAAAGGCTGTTCAAGAAGTGTTTGATCTTTCCCCTGCGGGAATCATACAAACCCTTGATCTAAGGAAACCTATATATAGAAAAACAGCTACATACGGCCATTTCGGCCGGGATGATTTCAGCTGGGAAAAGACCAATAAGGTCGAAGCTCTACAAAGGGCTATTTCGAAATAGTATGGATCCGGTTCGCCTGCACTCATCTATACTTGAGCATGCTCAATTACAGTTTTCCCGTTCAGGCGGACCGGGGGGCCAGAATGTAAATAAGGTTAACAGCCGGGTCGAAATCCGCATCCATATTGATGAGCTTCAGGGGCTTTCGGATGCGGAGCTCCAGCGGCTCAGAACCGTTCTTTCAAATAGAATCACCAACAGCGGAGAGCTGGTACTGACAGCCAGTGATGAACGATCCCAGCTGGATAATAGGGACCTTGCATTTCAGCGTCTTGAACAGCTGATTAGTTCTGCCGCCAAACTGCCCAAACAGCGCAAACCGACAAAACCAACCAGAGCTTCCCGGGAACAACGAATTTTACATAAAAAACTTACCAGCTTAAAGAAATCTCATCGAAGATTTCATCAACCTGAAGAATAAGGAACACCCATGAAAGACCCACGAATGACTAAACTCGCCCACATCCTGGTCAACTATTCTCTCAAATTACAGCCAGGGGAAAAGGTCCTGATTCAGGACACCAATCTTGAATTGGATTTTGTTAAAGAAATTGTAAATGCGGTCCATGATGCAGGGGCCATTCCCTTTGTGCAACTTAATGATAAAAATCTTGAACGCACCCTTTACAGCAGGGCCACCGAAGAACAATTCAAATGGCAGGCAAAGTTTGAACGGGACCGTATGAAGGAGATGGATGCCTTTATCGGCTTTACCTCTCCCCGGAATGTCTATGCCTGGTCTGATATGCCGGGAACGCAACAGGACCTCTACAATCGCTATATTACTAAACTGGTGCATATGGAAGAACGGGTTCCCAATACCCGCTGGGTAGTCCTTCGATTCCCATCGGCAGCCTTTGCTCAGATGGCTGCCATGAGCGAAGATGCCTTTGAGGAATTCTACTTCAATGTATGCACCCTTAATTACGAAAAGATGTCAAAAGCCATGGATCCCCTGGTGGAACTGATGGAAAAGACTGACAAGGTACGTATCATCAGCCCCGGTACGGATCTTACCTTTTCTATAAAAGGGATCCCTGCTATTAAATGTGACGGTACCATGAACATTCCCGACGGGGAAGTCTATACCGCTCCGGTGAAAGATTCCGTTAACGGAACTATTACCTACAATACGCCCAGTGATTACCAGGGTTTTGTATATGAATCAATTTCCTTCGATTTTAAAAACGGCAAAATTGTTTCAGCTAAAGCGAATGATACTGAACGGATTAACCGTATCCTTGATATCGATGAAGGAGCCCGCTATGTGGGTGAATTTGCCATAGGGGTAAATCCGTATATCACCAAACCAATGAAGGAAACCCTCTTTGATGAAAAAATTGCCGGATCCATCCATTTTACCCCTGGGAATTCCTACGATGACTGCGATAATGGGAATAAATCGGCCCTCCACTGGGATCTGGTACTCATACAACGGCCCGAATGGGGCGGCGGAGAAATTTGGTTCGACGACCGCTTGATCCGAAAGGATGGATTATTCGTTATCCCGGAGCTGGCAGGCCTGAATCCAGAAAACCTGTTGTAACTACAAGAGATCATCATATGGCGTACCTTGATACCCAGGTACGCCTTTTTTAGGTTTCAAATGTTTCACGTGAAACATTTGAAACCCATCCTTCAAACACTGCTACTTAAAAATGAAATAAAAAATCAAAGCTACTGAAAACATTATCATAAAGCCCGCGATCATTAACCCTAATGTTTTTGAATACCCCTTTGGCCGTATTTCTCCCATTTCGTCAAGTTTTGTAATGATAGGATGCAAGGTTATATAGTAAATGCCGATGGATACTATGGTTACCACAACACCTACTATTTTTGATGCTTCATTCCCAAAGATTACTATATTGAGAAGCAGAACAATAAATATTAGTTTACAATTGGCAACCCAATTCACCAGGTATTTTGAATATAGGTAATTTTTTTCATCCTGTTTTGCTCGTTCCCATCCTTCAAAGGAAGCCATACTGTTTCCGTATGTAAAATCAGGCTTAACATACATAATTACTACATTGGATAGTTCCAACAATATAAAAACGATAATAGCAATGTTTAAAATCATTTTTCCCTCTCAGTTTTCTTCCTTTGTATAGGTAAAGGCTTCTATCCGTTTAATTCCTAAGACTTGATACATTTCTTTTTATATATGAGGCTCTTTCTAAACTCGGTGGTTTTAAAAGAGCAACCTTAGATGTATTTGCAGTATTCCTACTACACTATACTACATTTGCTTAACTTGCAATTCTGGCCCGAAGGGCTTGGCACACTTTTTGTCGAGCGTTCGCCAGCGTAGCTGGGGTGCGATTGCAAAAAGTGTGCCAATAGGAATTGGCAGGTTAAAGCAGTTATCAGAAATTGTTCTTTTACTCTATCTCTACACCAATCTCTTTTGCTATTGTTTTCAATTTTTTATCTTGTGTTAATAGAATCGCACCATTTCTTCTTGCAATTACTAAATACAATAAATCATATACAGAGTGTTTAATTCTTATTCCTTCATTTAATGCTTCTTCATTATTCTCTGAAATATCTATGTATTCATCAATTAACTCATCACAGTATTTAAGTCGTTTTTGTACTTCTTCTTTACTCAAGAGTCCTGCCATAGCATATTTCCACAATACATTTGCAGTTTCTGCTTTATACAATTCTGACGTTATGACTTTTGATGCTTTCTCAATCTTTCTTTCATATATTTCTGCACCTTCACGAGATAGCGCTACTTCTATTCCAGCACTTGCATCCAAAACAATAATCATCTTTCGCGATCCTCTCTTATCAAAATAGCAGGATCAGGAAACTTATTTGCATCAACTATAATGTCATTTCTTATTTCCTCTAAAATTCTTTTCCTTCTAGAAATTCTGCTTTCTTTGTAGTTTAAAGCCTTCCTTAATAAAACTATCGTTTCTTGAGTAATGCTTCGATTATCTTGTTCTGCAATTTGTGAGAGTTTTTCATATAGATCTTCAGGCATATCTCGTACTTGCAATAGTGGCATAAAATCCCTCCTGTATGCAATATTAATACTTAATGCATACTTTTTCAAGATTATGCTATTTGTTTACTGTATATACTAATAGTATTGCACACGAAGTGTGTCTTGCTAATATATAATTATTTCGTAAATGTAAAATACCGCAAGAGGTTTTTACAAATACCCCGCATCTCGAATAATAGTACTACATCACCGATTGAATATATGGATATACCGGAAAACCTTCTAAAAACATATATTGATCACGAAAAATAGAATAATATCTTTGTTTCACGTGAAACAAAAAAAAGAGGCTGTCCTCAACCTTCAGGACAGCCTCTTACCTTAATAGCAACCGCAGCTCTTTCAAAACACTCTGAGTTTTGAAAGAGCCTCATCATTAAACTTCAGTATCTTCATTCAGGTCCGAATCCTGACTCTCGGGTTCGGTTTCCATCGCAGGATCTACCGCTTCGGTTTCTGCTGTTTGATTTTCATCCGAATCATCCAGATGTTCTTCATCCTTTTCGCGGGCAATCCGGTCTACACCGATAACGAAATCGGGTCGTTCTATATTGACAATACGAACCCCCTGGGCAGAACGGCCCATGACAGAGATTTCATTGACGGCCACCTTAATCGACTTGCCCTGACTGGTGATACACATGATGGAATCTTCATCACCGACAGAAACACAGCCAACCAGTTCCCCGGTTTTTTCACTTACCGTATAAATCCTCTGGCCGCCGGTAGCCCGTCCATGGGAAGAAAATTCTGAATACTCAACTCGTTTCCCGTATCCAAATTCGGAGAGGATCAGCATTTTTTCATCATTATCCACCCTGAGGACCCCCGCCAGTTCATCATCAGAATCGAGTTTGATGCCACAGACACCGCGGGAAGACCTTCCGCTGGCCCGTACTTCCGCTTCTTCAGTCCTGAGAGCCTGCCCTTTTCTGGTAATAAGAACAATCTCATCGCTGCCATTGGTAAGCAAGGCGCTCACCAGATTGTCCCCCTCATCAAGATTGATGGCGATAATACCCCGGGTCTTTGCATTTGCAAATTCTATGGTTTGTACCTTCTTAACCACTCCTCTGGCGGTTCCCATGAAAATAAACTGATCTTCAGAGAAATCCTTAAAGGCTACTACGGTAGTGATATCCTCGTTCGGAGAGACCGCCAGAAGGGACTTAATATGGGCACCCCGTGAGGTTCGAGACCCCTCTGGAATTTCATGGACCTTCATCCAATAAGCCTTACCCTTATTGGTTATGTACATGATGTAATCATGGGTAGAGGCTACAAAGAGCTGCTTTACAAAATCGTCCTCCGACAATTTTGCACTGTTCATCCCCTTCCCTCCCCGGCCCTGGCTCTTATAGGCACTGACCGGGACCCGTTTAATGTAGCCCAGGTTGGAGATGAGAATAACCATCTCTTCTTTTTTAATCAGGTCTTCTATATTGATGGACTCCACCTCGTCGGCCACAATTTCTGTCCGGCGGGGATCACCATACTTTTCAGAAATAAGATTAATTTCATCCTTAATTACACCCCGAAGCTTTTTAGGATCATCCAGCAGAGATTGCAGATATGTAATAAGATTTTTTAATTCTTCCAGTTCCTGTTTCAGCTTTTCTACTTCCAGACTGGTAAGGCGTCCTAACCGCATATCTACGATAGCCTGAGCCTGGGCTTCAGAAAGCAGGAACCGTTCCATTAAATTCTTTTTGGCTAAGTCCACATCCCGGGAAGCCTTAATAATGGCGATAACTTCATCGATATGGGCCAACGCAATAACAAGACCTTCCAGGATATGGGCCCGCTCCTGGGCTTTACGTAAATCAAACCTGGTGCGCCGGGTTACCACATCGACCCGGTGTTCAACATAGTAATGGATCAGTTCCTTTAGATTAAGGCATCTGGGTCTGCCTTCTACCAGGGCCAGGTTGATGACCCCAAAGGAGGACTGCAGCGCCGTGTGGGAGAACAGCTGATTCAATACCACTTTAACAATGGCACCTTTCTTTAACTCTATGACAATCCGCAGCCCATCCCGGTCAGATTCATCCCGTATTTCTGAAATACCATCGATAACTTTGTCGCGGACAAGTTCCGCAATCTTTACCAAAAGGTTCGCTTTATTAACAGCATATGGTATTTCATTGAATATAATAGATTCTTTGCCTGTTTTTGACGTTTCAACAACAAAGCGTCCGCGGGTAATTATTTTTCCCCGACCGGTTTTATAGGCCTCCCGAATACCCCTGCGTCCAAAAATTATACCCCCTGTGGGATAATCAGGGCCCTTAATATAATGCATGAGCTCATCGATGGTAATGTCGGGATTATCAATATAGGCACACACCGCATCGCATACCTCTTTGAGGTTATGGGGCGGCATATTAGTTGCCATACCTACCGCGATACCGCTGGATCCATTGATAAGCAGATTGGGGACCGCTGAAGGTAGTACAACCGGTTCGGTTAGGGATTCGTCATAGTTGGGTACGAAATCGACGGTTTCTTTCTTGAGGTCCGCCAGCATTTCATCCCCAATGCGGGAAAGTTTCGCTTCGGTATAACGGGATGCTGCAGGAGGATCCCCATCTATGGAACCAAAGTTACCCTGCCCTTGAACCAGGGGATACCGGAGGGAAAAATCCTGAGCCATCCGAACCAGGGCATCATAGAGGGACATATCTCCATGGGGATGATATTTACCCATGGCATCACCGGTGATACGGGCACTCTTTTTCGTAGCCGCATTAGGGTGCAGCCCCAGTTCATCCATGGCATAGAGGAGCCGCCGGTGTACCGGCTTAAGTCCATCCCGAACATCCGGAAGAGCCCGGCTTACGATGACCGACATGGCATAGTTGAGGTATGCGGTCTTTATTTCATCTTCTATTGCAACAGGAATTATTTTTCCACCCGATTCAGCCATAACAACAACCTTTATACATCAAGATAGGAGACAGCTAAAGCGTTTTCTTCGATAAACAAACGCCGCGGTTCAACCTGCTCACCCATAAGGGTCGAGAAGATCCGTTCTGCCTCAACTGCATCATCCATATGTACCTGAACGATATTCCGCCGATCAGGGTCCATAGTGGTTTCCCAGAGCTGGTCAGGATTCATTTCACCCAAACCTTTGTATCGTTGTATAGAAACCTTCTCTGGATCCTTTCCGGAATCGGCAAGTATTCTATCCTTTTCTGCATCATCATAGGCATAGAATACCTTTTTCTCATAGCTAATCTTATAGAGGGGCGGCATGGCCAGATACACATGCCCCCGTTCAATGAGTTCGGTCATATAGCGGTAAAAAAAGGTGAGGAGCAGGGTTCTGATATGCGAGCCGTCCACATCCGCATCGGCCATAATAATTATCTTATGGTACCGCAGTTTTGATATATCAAAGGTATCACCGATTCCTGCACCGATGCTGGCAATAATAGGCTGGAGTTTGTCGTTGGTGATTACCTTTTCAATCCGAGTTTTTTCCACATTGAGCATTTTTCCCCAGAGGGATAGGATCGCCTGGAAAGCCCGGTTTCTTCCCATCTTGGCAGAACCTCCTGCCGAATCACCCTCAACGATGAAGAGTTCGCATTTCGCCGGGTCCTTTTCGGAACAGTCCGCAAGCTTGCCGGGGAGGCCCGCACTTTCCATAAGGTTCTTACGCCGAGTCGCGTCCCGGGCCTGCCGGGCTGCAATCCGGGCCTTAGCTGCAAGCACACTCTTTTCCAGTATGGCGTTAATGATATCCGGGTGCTGATCTAAAAAGAGCTCCAGCTGTTCGTTCACCAGGGACTCTACGATACCCTTTACTTCTGAATTCCCTAACTTTCCTTTTGTCTGGCCTTCGAACTGAGGATTCGGGACCTTTACAGAAAGCACAGCAGTAAGCCCTTCCCGGACATCATCGCCGGAAAGGCTTTCTTCCATCTTTTTAGCCAGCTTAGACTTTTTAAGGTATTCATTAAGGGTTCTCGTCAGAGCTGACTTGAACCCTACGAGGTGGGTACCACCCTCCCGGGTATTAATATCGTTTACAAAGGAGAACATGATTTCGTTGAAGCCATCGTTGTACTGGATGGCACACTCAACTTCTACATCATCCCTGACACCGGAAATATAGATACACTCTTTATGAAGTACCGTCTTATTCTGGTTAAGGTATTCTACAAAGCTTACGACACCGCCGTCGAACTTAAAGTCATGGCTTTTTGGAGTACTCAGCCGTTCGTCCCTGATGGATATTTTAATACCCTTGTTTAAGAAGGCAAGCTCCCGAAGGCGATTAGAGAGCACATCAAAATTATAGGTAGTAGTTTCAAAAATGGTAGAATCCGCCAGAAACCTGACGATGGTTCCCCGTTTCTCGGTAGTTCCAATAACTTTTACCGGCTCTTCCGGAACACCGATATGGTATTTTTGATAGTATATTTGCCCTTCACGATGAACAAAGACTTCACACCAGGTAGAAAGGGCGTTTACTACGGATACGCCCACACCATGAAGACCGCCTGAAACTTTGTAGGAGTTTTTATCAAATTTACCGCCCGCATGGAGCTTGGTCATGACCAGTTCCAGGGCGCTTACCTGTTCTGTTGGATGTATATCTACGGGAATACCTCGACCGTTATCCTCTACCCGAACAATATCATTTTTTTCTAATACAACCAGAATTTCCGTACAATGCCCCTGCATGGCCTCATCGACGGAGTTATCGACCACTTCATAAACAAGATGGTGTAACCCATCAATCCCCGTGGAACCAATGTACATGCCGGGACGTTTTCGTACGGCCTCCAGGCCCTTTAGAACCTGAATACTCTGCGCTGAATAGCTTGAATCCATCTTGTTTCCTTGTTATAACGAAGAAAAATGACAGCTGAGTATAGCCGTTTACCAATAAAAAGTAAAGGCAAACAAAAGTTCAATAATTTGTGTACAACTTGTGGATAATTTGTTAGAATATTATTATAATGCATATAACGATTTAGCTGATTGAGGAAATATAATTATTATTATTATTAAATTGGGTTTATTTTATTGTTATATATATACTTATTAAAAAACTACTATTCATTTTTAACGTGGTTTTAACAAAAATAGTTTGCTATATTACAAATATTCTATTTGTAATTGTGGCAAATATTGTGGATAATTTGTGAAAAACTTGAAGATTATATGAGGAAGGCGATATGGCTGTTTGGGATTATGAAATCTTCTGGAAAGAAGCGATGAACCAGATTCAACAAGAACTGGAAGAACAGGAATTTGTCATGTGGTTTAACCTCCAATATCTTCGTTCAGAGGAACAAAGTATCGTAATCGGGGTACCCTCTTCGTTCTATCGTGACCAGGTTAAAATTCGCTATCAATCATTTATAGAAGGAAAATTACATGACCTTTCAGGTCAAAATATCACGCTCCAGTTTGAGGTGGTTCCCAAAAAACCCATTAGTCAGGAAGCTGGTTCCGTATCCAGGGGACAGACTTCTGGGACCTCCCATGAAAAAACATCAACATCTTCACATACAGAAAGTAATCCCAAAGTATATAATCAGAGTAATCCGGCCCCTTCAATACAACAAAAGGACCCCCATCCCCTACTCCGCCGGGATTACACTTTTTCCAACTATGTTATCGGCGATAATAACAGTTTTGCTGCGAATGCAGCTTTGGCAATATCTAAAAATCCTGGTACAGCCTACAATCCTTTCCTGGTTTACGGAGGGGTTGGTCTTGGCAAAACCCACCTTATGCAGGCGATCGGTAATTATATCTATGAACATTCTAATGCCAAAATTATCTATATTACCGCAGAAACCTTTACCAATGAATTTGTTCAAGCACTACAGGCGAATAAAACCGCGGCTTTTAAAAATAAATACCGTTTTGTCGATGTACTCCTGGTAGATGATATCCACTTTTTACAGAATAAAATTGAAACCCAGGAAGAGCTGTTTCATACCTTTAATGCTCTTTACGATGCTAACAAGCAGATGGTATTCACCTGCGATAGACCGGTCTCAGAATTAAAACATCTTTCAGACCGGCTTAGATCCCGTTTCGAACGGGGACTTACCGTAGACCTGCAGCCGCCAGATTATGAAACACGGCTTGCAATACTTAAAAAGAAAGCAGAAGCACGAAACGGTACCATACCTCAGGAAGTACTTGAACTGGTGAGTAAAAACATCACCTCCAATGTCCGTGACCTCGAAGCAGCCCTGACAAAACTCATTGCCTATACAGAACTGGTTCAAAAACCAATTACCATAGAAATCGCCCAGCAGCATCTTAAGGATGTTTTTGCTTCGCCAAAACAGGCAAACATGTCTATAGAGGTTATTCAACGGGTAGTGGCTGAATATTTTTCGCTTTCCTATAATGATCTCAAAGGAAAAAAGCGGACCCAAAATATTGTACTTCCCCGACAAATTGCCATGTATATAGCCCGAGAAATCACTGAATACTCTACAACCGAATTAGGTCTTGAGTTTGGAGGCAGGGATCACACTACGGTAATGCATGCATGCCAGAAAATTGAAGAACGGATTCGTTCAGATCCCACTCTGGAACCCATGATTCAAAACTTGATTCGATTAATAAAGGATTATAGAACAAAGATCTGAAAACATGTTATTATAATGGGTATAGATGGTGGAAAACATTAGTAGCTGTGGGAATGTGGAAAAGGTTATTAGACTTTTCCATGAATTGTGGATATTATAAATATATATCATATAATGATATATAAAAGGTATCCACTTGTTAATGGACTCTACTATTACTACTACTAATATATATATTAATAAGGAGATAGGGGTTATGAAATTTATTTGTGATCGAAGCATACTTTCCAGAGAAATCGGAATAGCCCAGGAAATAATCTCAAGCAAGAATGCTATTTCTATACTTTCAAATGTATATCTTGAAGCTTCTAATAATACGCTTCTTGTTAAGGCCACCGATATAAAAGTCAATTTCGAAACCCGCCTTCCGGTTACCGTGGTAGAAGAGGGATCTACAACCGTCTTTTGTGATAAATTCATAGGTATTCTCAACTCAATTCCCGATGGTGAAATTGAGTTCGAACAGACTGAAAATAAGATAGTTATAAAACCCAGCTTTAAAAAGATTAAGTTCCAGCTGAAGAGTATTGCGGCTGACAAATTCCCCGAATTTCCTTCTCCTGGAAATGCCCAATCCTTTGATATACCTGTAAAAGACTTAAAAGCAATGATTATGCAAACCGTATTTGCTGTATCTGATGACGAAACCCGTTACTATATGAACGGTGTTTTCTTTGAAAAACAGGATAATGATCTGGTAATGGTAGCAACTGATGGAAGACGGCTGGCATATATCAAAAAGCCCATAGCTTCTCCTGTACCCGATTTTGCCGGTGTTATTATTCCACCAAAAATATTAAGCCTTGTAATGAAACGTGCAGGGGACGAAGGAATGGCCACCATCAGGGTAACTGAAAAAAACATATTTATAACCTTTGGAGCCTACCAGCTTTCTTCAGTTCTAATCGAAGGGCAGTTTCCAAACTATAAGCGAGTTATTCCTGAAAGTCAGAGCCATTCTTTTACGATTAACCGGCAGGAAATGCTTGATGCATTAAAACGGGTTTCCATATTGGTTGAACAGAAATCGCGCAGGGTCTACCTTATGGTCAGTCCTGGTATGCTCTCTGTTGTATCCGAAGAAAGTGAAATCGGTGCAGCAAAGGAAGATATTCCCTGTCAATATGCCGGAGATGAAGTTTCTATAGCTTTGAATTATCGGTATATCGAAGAGCCCTTTAAGGTGATGACGGAAGAGTCTGTAAGCATCTATTTTACCGAAGCCAATCGGGCAATTACCATAAAGCCAATACCTGAAAAGGACTTTTTCCATATTGTAATGCCGATGCAGCTTGAATAATGAATGGCCTTTTCTAACTTAAGGACCGTCGGTTTTCGTAATCTCCGTGATGGAACCATCGATTTCCCCAGCAAATCCGTATTTTTTGTTGGGGAAAATGGACAGGGTAAAACGAATATACTGGAAGCACTCTATGTGTGTGCCTATGGTGGATCCTTTCGGGGTGTCAGGGACTCATATCTTATCCAGGATGGTAATAGAGAGGCTTCAGTATCCGCTTTAATTACAGGTGCTATTGAGCATCGGGTAACTGTAAAAATTCTTGGAAGCCGAAAACAGTTACAGATTGATGAAAAGCCGGTTCAAAGCCGTAAAGAACTCCTTTCAATCAGTCCCACGATTATTTTTTGTCATGAAGATATGGAATTTATTTCGGGAAGCCCCGAACGACGTCGCTGGTTTTTTGATCAGACCTTAAGTTTGTATGATTCTTTGTATCTAGAAGACCTTCAGCGCTATCGTCATATTCTGAGGATCAGAAACACGGTGCTAAAAGAGGGAAATCTGGATATGCTGGATACTTTAGATATTCAGCTCATCCATATTGGCTGTTCCTTAATTGAAAAAAGGGAAAGGGTTTCCGAGCAATTTTCTCATGTTTTTTCAAAACTCTATGAAGCTATAACCGGGATTGATGGGGTCATACTGCGCTATAAACCTTCATGGCACACAAAAGATGTGGACCGGCTTATTGAGCATTTACAGAATCTTCGTGAACGGGAACTTCTTTTAAAGATGAGTGTATCCGGACCACATCGGGACCGATATCAATTTATCCGCCACGAAGATGAATTTGAAGTGCAGGCGTCTACTGGACAACGCCGTCTTTTAGCCCTACTTCTTCGTATAGCCCAGGCAAAACTCTTTACGGTCATGTCTAATAGGCTCCCGGTACTACTTTTAGACGATGTCTTATTAGAATTAGACCCAGAAAAGCGACGAAATTTCTTTTCTGTGCTGCCGGATCATGAACAGGCTTTTTTTACCTTTTTGCCGGAAGAACCCTTTGACCGGTATCAACAGGGTGATACTTTGGTGTATCATGTAAAAGAGGGAGCAGTATATCTATGAGAAAGGCGGGGGATATTCTTTCATCCTTTTTTAATGAACGACTAATAAAAGAAGGTCAAAAATATTCAAATCTTTTTAAATCCTGGGCTCAAATTGCGGGAGACCAGCTTTCAGCCCATAGCCGGATTGTAGAACTGGAACGGAATATTCTCATTGTAGAGGCAGATCATCCTGGTTGGATCATGATTTTACAGTCTAAAGAACAGGAGCTGCTAGAACGGGTACGCCGGTCATTTCCTGAATTGGAATTACATGGAATCAGCTTTAGGCTAAGTAAAGGAACAAAGGTCAGTTCATCTACCATATCCCCACCAGAACAGAAAATACCTGCTAGCGATACTTCCATGTCTGAAAAGGAATCCTCCGAGGTTGATTATGATCGTATTCAGGATCCTCAATTTAAAGAGGTATTGCAGCGTCTTGAGCGGAGTATTAAATCAAGGTATACATAGGTTGACGAAAAATATATCTTTGTTCTATACTTCGGTGCCGTTATATTGATCAAGGAGATTCTCCCATGAAACGTACATATCAGCCCAGTAAAGTAAAGCGGAATCGGAAATTTGGTTTCCGCGCACGAATGAAAACCCGGGGTGGCCGCCTCGTTCTAAAGCGGCGTCGGGCTAAGGGTCGGGCCAAGCTGACTGTTTCCGACGAAAAGAAACCCTATTAAAAAAGGTATTGAACTGTCTTTCCGGTTTCGATCAGCGGAACGACTAAAGGGAAGGGAAGAAATACGAAAAGCTTTTGCCGATGGGAGAAAGTTTTCCTGTAATGGTGCAAAGCTTTTTGTAATTCAGAACGGCTTGCCGGTGAACAGAATTGCCTTTACTTTCGCGCGGAAATATGGAAATGCGGTTCAGCGAAATCGTTCCCGGCGTTTAAGCCGGGAAGTTTTTCGTTTATTAAAAGCTCGGCTTCGCTCTGGTTATGATTTGGTCCTTTTAGTGTATCCTGGCGGGGATACCTTCAATAACCGGATGGAACAGCTTGAAATTCTATTTCAGAAAGCCGGCTTGTTTTTGGATAAAACGTGAAAGGTATTATTCAAAACCTGATGCTCCTTTTAATCAGGTTTTACCAGAAGGCTATCTCTCCACACTTTCCTCCCTCATGTCGGTATACCCCGACTTGTTCACATTATACATATGAGGCAATTCAAAAATATGGGCCTGTAAAGGGTCTTTTGATGGGAATTAAGCGAATACTCCGGTGTCATCCGTTTCATCCAGGCGGTTATGATCCGGTACCCTAATATATCGAGGAATTTTTAATGGACGAAGAAAAACGAATATTGCTAGCCGTAGTGCTTTCTGTGGTAGTCATATCTGGAAGTTTCATGTTGCAGAGCTATTTAGCTCCTCCTCCCAAAACTCCGGTTTCAACAACTGAACAATCCCAACCTGTCGAACCTAAGGAAACGGTACAAACTGCTGAAACAAGTTCATCTGTTCAGGTTCCAACGAATACAACTGAAAATCTTGATTTCGTACTTAATGAAGAAGCCGCTCCAGTGGCTGAAGAAAAGGTTACCATAGAGACCAATCTGGTTAAGGTAGTGCTTTCTAATAAGGGAGGGGATATACTCTCCTATAAATTAAAGGAACACAAAGATAAAAACGATTTTGTTGAAATGGTTCTTCCTGCCGGATCGGAGGAATCTCATGCCTTCACCATCGCCTTTGGTGGTATTGAAGCAAAACCCCGGACTGAACTTTTTACTGTAAATCGGATTTCCGATACGGTAGTAGAATTTTATCGCGATTACACGTTGCCTAAAAATGGTACAAACAGCAGTAGTACAGATACTGCCACATTCCGTCTCATTAAACGGTATGAATTTAAAAATAATGATTATATGTTTCAGCTTTCTGTAACATTGGATGGTGGGTACTCAGTACCAAGCCTTAATTTTAACGGTGTTGCCTATACCCTGGAATTTGGTCCCCAGATTGGGCCATATTTTGAAAAACTCGATCAACGTTACGAATACCGTCATTATTATACGTACACAAACGGTAAGCAAAAGACCGAAAAGGTCGATAAAAAAGCGCCAACCCTCATCAACTCCAGGATTTCCTGGGCTGCTATAGCTGGAAAATATTTTACCTTTATTGCGGTTCCCGATGCGACAAATTATACCTACGCATTCTCATCGGTACCTGTCCCAGGTTTACAGGATACTTCCCGCTTTTATGTAATTCGGCCTGCCTTGAATGGGTCCCGGACTACCGATGTGCTTCGTTTCTATCTAGGACCTAAAACTCAAAAAGCACTTGCAGCCTATGATGTAAGCGATAAAAATGCCTTTAAACTCAGTGGCATGAACATGACCAGTGTTGCAAATACAAGCGGTATTCTTGGACCGGTTGAAACGGTACTGAAATGGTTCTTGCTTCTTTTTTATAAAATAATTCCTAATTATGGTATAGCGATCATTCTTTTAACTATTCTGGTAAAAATAGTAATGTTCCCGATGACAAAGAAGGGTTCTGAATCGACTATACGGATGCAGGAACTTTCTCCAAAAATAAAGGAACTTCAGGATAAATATAAGGATAATCCTAATAAATTAAATGTGGAAATGGCGGAACTCTATAAGAAAGAGGGCTATAACCCCCTGTCTGGTTGTCTTCCCATGCTTATACAGATTCCTATTTTCTTTGCCATGTATAATCTCTTTAATAATCATTTTGATCTCCGGGGTGCCATGTTTATCCCGGGCTGGATACCTGACCTCTCTCTTCCCGAATCGGTATTCAGCTTTGCTCCCTATAGAATACCGATTCTGAACTGGAGTGATATCCGCCTTTTGCCCTTTATCTATCTGGTTTCACAGCTTCTCTATGGAAAGGTGACCCAGACTCCAGACCAGCAGAATAACACCCAAATGAAGATGATGCTCTATGCAATGCCGATCATGTTCTTCTTTATCCTCTATGATGTTCCATCGGGTCTGTTGGTATACTGGATTATGTCAAACCTGCTTACCCTGGTACAGCAGATGATTATTAACCGGTACCTGCATAAACATAAGGCGATGAGGGCTGCCGCTGCCGAGCCGGTAATTGCACCAAAGCGGAAGAAGTCTAAATAAGCATTTTTTCTTGCGAGGAGTATTCGTATGACATATGAATTTGAAGGCCGTACCGAAAAAGAAGCGATCGATCGGGCGGCGGAAGAACTGGGTTTAGAAAAGGATCAATTTGATGTAGAAATCCTTGAAACCCAACGATCGACCCTATTCAAAAAAGGCTTTGTCCGTATTCGGGTTCATACGGACGAGCCCGTATCGGTTCCCCGAGAAACCAGTGTTTCAAAACCCGTATTCGGTGATCCGGAGCCAAAAAATGATTTTGAGTCTCAACTGGTAGCTTTTGTCTCCACCCTGATTGAAAAAATGGGATACCCTGGGAAAGTAAGTATCCTGTTCAGGGAAGATAAAAAGGTGGGTTTAAAAATAGATTCTGAACATTCTTCCATTCTCATTGGTAAGAAAGGTAAGAATCTTGACTCCCTTCAGTTACTGGCCAATATCTATGCCAGCAAGTTAGGCTATGATGATACCCGGGTTATTTTGGATGCTGAAAATTACCGGATTCGTCGCGAAGAATCCCTGGTCAGGTTAGCCTATACAGTGGCTGATAAGGTCCGTGAAAGTAAGGGCTCTATTCTCCTTGAACCCATGAATCCCTTTGAACGCCGGCTGATCCATACTACTTTAAATGATATTGCCGATGTGGAAACTAAGAGTGAGGGTGAAGGTCTTTATAAACAAGTTCGTGTCTATTATAAGGGTGTTCGCCGGTAAATAGAACAAGTTTTGTAACATAGCCGACTTCATCATGGTTTTGATGGGGTCGGCTTTATTTTTAGTGTCTGATATGAGGGAGTTATATATGAAAAAAGCTCTATTAACAACTTTATTAGGTCTTTTTTGTATTTTGCAGATTTTTTCACTCAGCCTTTCTGATCTTATTTCTCAAGATAGTTTAGTTGCTCTTGAAAAAAATGGAAAAGTAATTAGGGTCCAAACGGGTAAAGGCCAGGCTCAACTGATTCCAGAATATAGTCCCCTTAAACTGTCGGTAAAAATTATAGAAGAACAGCTCAAACCGTCGATTATAGTTGAAAACCTCTATCTTTTTCGTAAACCTGCTGCGAAAACAGGAAAGGTTTGGACAGAGGAAGAACAACTTCATTTGTTTAACAAAATCCGTTCAATTAGTACCTTAACAGGTATCGAGTATTATTCTGCAAGCCGTAAACAGATGCGGACCTTTTATGAATATTCCTACGTAATTGACAACCCTGAGGCCAAAAAGACCATTTCAGACCCGATTGATAGGGTGCTTCCCACGGAGACAACCCTCTATGCCCGCCAGAAGGATCTAACCTTTGGGGATAATGTCTATCGATATGATTATAAAACGACAAACAACAGCTTAATCTTTATCCAGACCAATATGACTACCTTGTCATACGGTATTATCCCGCTGGTACAAAAGGAAAATCTTAAATCCCTCATCGCAATCATTGATGTTGATGAAGGGTTATTGCTGTATGCGGGAACCTTTGCAAAGGCGAGTACCATCCCTGGGGTAGAAGGAAAAATAAGGGATTCATTTTCTAACAGGACTGAAGCGATCTATAAGTGGTTTGTTTCAAAAGCCGAGACTGTGTTTAAATAAAAAAAGGGAGTTTTTCAGGCATTAAGCCTGAAAAACTCCCACCTTCCTTACAGGTTAAAAACCTACTGGAGCAGCTGCAATACGCCCTGGGATTTCTGGTTCGCCTGGGCCAGCATGGCATTGCCAGCCTGACTCAGGATTCGATCCTTGGTGTATTTGACCATTTCATTGGCCATATTGGTATCACGGATGCGTGATTCTGCGGCCTGCATATTCTCAGCACCGATATCGATACCGCGAATAGCATGTTCCAGACGGTTCTGGTAAGCTCCAAGATCGGCCCGCTGCTTGCTGACCTTTTTAAGAGCTTCATCTAGGGTTCCAATGGCACGGTTAGCATTATCAGGATCTGCGAGAGAAAGAATGCTATTGTCACCAGCATTTCGGACCCCAAGGCCCTTAGATGTCATGGTGCCAATATACACGCGTTCGCGCTGATCCATGTTAGCTCCAATATGGAACCACATGGATGCGGTTACCGCGTTTTCTCCGGTTGCCCGGGCAAACCGGCCGGTCAGCATATTCATACCGTTGAACTGTGCATGGGATGCAATCCGGTCAATTTCATCTACCAGCTGGGAGACTTCGACCTGAATCTGCATCCGGTCTTCTGCGGTATAAATACCGTTAGAAGCCTGGACAGCCAGTTCACGGAGACGCTGAATGATGTCCTGGGATTCCTGCAGATATCCTTCAGCGGTTTGAATGAAGGAAATACCGTTCGAAGCGTTGGTGGACGCTTGGTTCAAACCGCGGATCTGGCTCCGCATCTTTTCAGATACGGCTAATCCGGAGGCATCATCACCGGCGCGGTTGATCCGCATGCCGCTGGATAGTTTCTCCATACTCTTGTCCATACTGGTCTGAGTAACCCGGAGAGACCGATCGGCATACATTGCGCTCAGGTTGTGGTTAATAATCATAGACTTCACTCCTTTGGCGTTTTCGACGCAAACCGCTTAGGGCGGGTGTGGCGCCGCGGCATCCTTGCCGTTGCTCTACGAAGCTGAAACGTGCCTGGAACCCTCGACCCGCCCGAAAAGGAAGGGTTGAGGATTTCGAGATGAGACGATGCAGTATCAGAAGCCCGACGGGCATGAAACTGATTCATCTACCTCATTTTGAGTATCGGAATTACAAAGGGCGGCTAAAGAGGAAAATAAAACTATTTAGAAATTCCTGAAGGTCTGCAGCGGGAACATCCTAGCACATGAACATGGGATCTGCCGGGTTTATCAAATAACCGGGCTACAAGGACATCCTGGGGAGCCAGGGTTGCCTTACATACGGGACAAATCCGTTTCCGGTCACCTGAGAGGCAGTACATACAGCCATAAATATGCATGAGACGGTCCGAACCGTTCATCGATGGAAATGCGGAGGACCTGACCCGTTCACCGGGAGCAAGTTTGGCGGAACAGACCGGACAGGTTCTAGGATCCCCTGGCAGCCCTTCCTGAGGAGTTTTATAATAACTGATGGTTTTTTTGGGAGAAAAACCAAAAAAAAGTGAGTATCCAAAATAGAGAAGTCCAGTCCCTATAATGATAAAAAGAAGTATTTGAATTACATCTGCCATGATATATGGTTATATTATATCATCTTGGCTATATCCTGGAATAGGAGTATACTTAGGTTGTGTCTACCTTATATGTTATTGGTACTCCTATTGGAAATCTGGGTGATATTACTTTTCGTGCTGTAGAAATACTTAAAACTGTTGATGTTGTTGCCTGTGAAGATACCCGTCAGACTCTGAAATTGTTGAATCATTTAGGGATTTCGGTCCGTCTTCTTTCTTGCCGATCCCAAAACGAAGGTATTGCGGCAGATAAGGTAATTAAACTGCTGGATGAGGGTTTAACGGTAGCCTATGCAAGTGATGCTGGGACCCCAGGAGTAAGTGATCCCGGAGCAGTGCTTGTTCGGGCGGTGGTTCAAGCGGGGCATGAGGCTATTCCGATACCCGGACCGTCTGCTTTTGCTTCGCTGGTAAGCATTGCCGGTGGTTTAGATAAAACCGTTATTTTTGAAGGCTTTCTTTCACCAAAACCGGGCCGCCGCAGAGCCAGGTTGCAAGAGCTTTTAAATACCGAAGATGCCTTTGTTTTATATGAATCTCCCTTTAGAATACTCAAGTTATTGCAGGATCTTGCCGATCTTGATAAGGACCGATATCTCTGTATTGGACGTGAAATGACCAAATTTCACGAAGAGTATCTTCGTGGTTCAGCGGGTGAACTTTTAGAACTCTTACAGTCCAGGGATAGTCAAAAAGGCGAATTTTCAGTGTATGTATCTGGAAAGAAAAAGGATAAACTATTAGAATAAAAGAGCCGATGTACTCTGTATACGGCAAGGCAGGGCGTAATTATGACAGTAGACAGAATTGGTTCCATTGATCCTATTCAAAACAGCAAAAAGACTGGGAAACCGGAATCGGTCCATAAAAAGGGCGATATCGATTCGGTTAATCTCTCCAATGAAGCTGTAGAGAAGGGTGATCTATATCAAGCTATTGAACTGGTATCTTCCGCCGCAGATGTTCGTGCTGAGAAAATTGCTGAATTAAAGCAAAAAATTAATGATCCTGCCTATATTAATGATACGGTAATCAATAAGACTGCTGAAAAGATCATGGATCTTTTTGGTCTATAACATATGCCTGACATTTCTTTTAAGCTAGATCCCAGAATCATCATTGGCCCTGATACGGTTAATCGGCTGGGAAGTGTCTGTGCTGAATATGGAAACAGGGTTGTTCTGGTAACAGAACAGGTTCTATATGAAAATAAAATAATCGATCGAGTTGTTCAGGTTCTTGAAGATTCACAGGTAGAAACTATCGTTTTTGATGAAATGCCTCCCCAGGCAACTGCAGAAATTGCTGAGCAAGTAGCCGAACTTGCCCGTGGTGGCCGATGCGGAGCAGTGATTAGCCTTGGTGGTATAAAAACTCAGGCTATTGGACGTTTGGCTTCCATGTTAATAGAACCGGGGGCCTATCTTTTTGATTTATTGGATGGACAAGTCCCTCATTGGAAGTGTCTTCCCTATATTGCGGTCCCTACAAGCGGTAGAGATCCCTTTCTATTTTCAGATCGATTTATAGCAGTCGATCCCCGGGATCGAACGGTTAAAGTAGTTCATACACCCGCAGGCCTCTGTGTGGCTGCAATAATTGATAGCGGAGTTTCGGAATTGCTGTCCGATAAATTTGCCGCCACGGTAGCTTTTGATGGCCTGTGTGTAGCAATAGAATCCTATTGTTCTACCAAGTCTAATTTCCTGTCCGATGCAATTTTAGAGCAAGCTATTATTTCGTATGGTTATATTTTAGATTCCTTCTCAGAAAATAGAACCTTTGATCTGGTTGGCAGCTCATCCCATGCGGGATTTTTAACAGCCCTGGGGTCTGCCGTAAGCGCCCCTGGTATAGGTACTGCACTGGCTTATGCCATAAATGGCCGTTTCCCAGTAGCAAAATCCTGGTGTTCCACGGTGTTGCTGCCCCATATTATGGAACGGCTCGTGGCGGCAAGGCCTGAAAAATTAGCCAGAATAGCGGAACTGCTGGGTGAGCCTGTTCAGGGTGTGCCGACCGCTGAAGCTGCGGGTCTTGCGATCGATGGGGTCAGGCGGAGAATGGGCGTTTTATCGGTACCAGGTCGGCTTAAGGATTTTAATTTAGTGCTTGATAGACTTGTTCCAGTGGCTGAAACCGCCCGTAATCTTGATTTTATTGCCTATTCTCCACGGCCAGTTACGAGCGATGAAGCATACGATATACTAAAGCAGGCTTTTTAGGTTTTCATGATCACCCTGGAAAAATTACTTAAATTACCACGGCATCAGCGGTTGCGTAAAATTGAAAAAATCCTTACCCAATATGAATATCAACTGGTCGGAAAACAGCTAGGTACAGAAAAAATTTCTGATGAATATATTCAAAACATAGTTTATCTGCTTGTACAGGACAACGAGTTTGATGAACCTATACGAGAATATTTAAAAAGCAAGTATCTGGAATTACAGACCCAGATAGGTAATCGGGAGCCTGTGAATAGAATCCGACACCTGCTTCTATCCCTATTGGGTACATCCGTGGCTGATTGGGATTTTATTGATGCGGAGGGGCGGCTTTCCCGAACCAGAGACCAATATATTTCTGGAATGCAGGTCTTTTTAGAAGACATTCGCTCACCTTTTAATGTGGGAGCCATGTTCCGGACAGCTGAATGTTTTGGAGTAGAAAAAATATACCTTTCATCCTTCTGTGCGGATCCTTTGCATCCACGGGCTGAACGAAGCGCCATGGGCTGTGTTGCAATAGTTCCATGGAAACGACGATCCCTGGAAAATCTGGATGGCCCCCTATTTGCTCTGGAAACTGGCGGAATTCCCCTGAATGAGTTCATGTTCCCCGAAAACGCTACAATGATTGTCGGATCTGAAGAATTGGGAGTTTCCCCTGAGGCGTTACAATTAGCTGACTCATCACTTGGCAGAGTGAGTATCCCTACGATTGGAGCAAAGGGCTCTCTCAATGTGGCTGTCGCCTTCGGTATCGCGATGCAGCGATGGCATCAATCCATCGCCCATCGTCTAAAACCTCAGCCCCTGGACCGCTGATTTTCCCGTTTAAAGCCCGCAGCAAATTTCTCCAACAGGACTTCGAGCTGTTTTTCATTTGAAATTCCAAAGGATGCGAGGGGTTTTTTATCAATTTGATCGAAGGTAACAGTTCCTGATTCATACTCACAGAGCATATTTGCCAGATAGACCGTTTCGACCAGGTCTTTAAATTCAGCGGGTGCAACGTTAGGATCATGATGTAACCGGATCGCACTTACCAGGTTGTCGGGAAAATTCCACTTTTGCGCGATCAGAGCTCCGATTTCAGCATGATTCAAGCCTGCTGAAAGATCTTCGAAGGTAGAAGCCGGTATTCCCTTTTCTACACAGAAGGTCTTTATTTTATTGAGCAAATCGGGATGTACATTGGCAAAGATAATTTTACCCATGTCATGCAGAATGCCGCCTACAAACACATCATCGAGCAGATTCCGGTCTTTACGGAAGTTTTTTGCTAGATTGTATGCATAAAAGGCGGTTTTATATGAATGGTCCCAAAGGATGCGTTTATCGGTTGTATCATCACCTAATATCTTCTGGGTGCCATAGGAATAGAGCATGTTTTTAATACCCCGGATTCCAACCATTTTCACCGCTTCTGATATGCTATCGACCTTTTTGGAGAGCATAAATTGAGCTGAGTTAACGACCTTTAAAAGGTCTGCGGTCATGGCCGGATCCATGGAAATCTGACGGGCAATATCAGCCATTTCAGATTTTGGATCATTGATGAGTTTTTGAATCATCACAATGTTTTCGGGGAATTGGGGCAGGGATGTAATCTGATCTACTATGGCTTGAGAAAGGATTGAGAGGTTTTCAACCCGGGTCTGGTCCAGAGGAATGGATATGCGGGCTATTGTTTCAGTGTCGCTGGCTACAATATCAAAACAATCCTCATCGAGACCTATCTTTTTTAACATAAGGACGAGGATTACTAATCCCAGACCGGCTCCTTCGGAGTCATCCAGTACCTGAGTAAGGGCTTCTTCGAGAGAATTGTATTGACGTGACCGGGCAAGCTTATCATGTATACGGATGAGTTCCGTTTTTGTAATTGCTACATTATTGCGTACTTCTAAATTGATAATTTGAGCCTTTACATGAAGAATAATTTTAATATACAGGCCCTTTTCTTTCTGTAGCTGCAGGTAATGGGCGATATTATCCATCGTATCCTGTTTAAAATTCGCCATACCCAGCTTATAATCCTCTGGATTATTAAGATCCAAGCCCCGTTCCTGGAAATATACCCGTTTGGTATTTGCCTTTTTTGCATTTACTGCCAGTTCCCTCAGGCAATAGGATAGATAATCCTTGAGCTTTTCCTGACCAAGTTCTTTCAAGAAGGCCTCAAGAACCTCCTCGATGTACATTTCGATTTCATGGGGTAATGTGTAAGTTGTGATGGTGAGGGGAATCCCCGAATTGATGGCTTTTTTAATTCTAGAAACATCAACAACTAATTCCTGTGAAACAGCCATACTTTGTTCCTTATAAAAAATGGGAAAATTCTATGTAAAATTATAGCATTATAACAATTACTTCCGCAAGGATAATGCTTATGTTTCATATCGTTTAATGATGGTAGCCATCCGTTTAAGCTCCCGGGAAACGATACCATTGATAGAATCGGGAGGAAAATTCCCATCCTCATCGGCTATCCCTGCGGGCCTTCCCATGAAAACTTCGAGGGCCTCATCGATGGTGTTTACCGCATAAAGGTGGAATAGGCCTGCCTTGATATCACTTTGAACCTTTTGATTTAGAATGATGTTATTTAAGTTCCGTTTCGGAATTAACACTCCCTGGGTGCCGGTAAGCCCCTGTTTTGCACATATGGTATGGAATCCTTCTATTTTTTCTGAGACTCCTCCAACGGGCTGCATATCCCCGAGTTGGTTAACACTGCCGGTGATTGCCAGGTCCTGTCGCAGAGGAATGCCGGAAATAGCTGAAATAATCGCACAAAGCTGGGCAGCGGTGGCTGAATCGCCATCTATAGGTGTGTACATTTGTTCGAAACAAAGGCTCGCAGTGATTGAAAGGGGGAAGGTTCTTGCATATCTTGAGCGCAGATAGCCAGAGAGAATAAGCACCGCCTTGTCGAATATTTCACCTGATAAACCTGATTCGCCTTCGATATTAATAACACCACCGTCTCCTGGTGCGACTTGGGCGGAAACGACGACGGGAATACCGTAAGCGTAATAACCCCGGTCGTGGACCGCAAGACCATTAATTTTGCCAATAGCACTGCCTGTAAATTGAATAATAATTTCGTTGGCTAAAATCATGGATTGGATGGATTCTTCCGGTAAGCGATGTAAATAGGCTCGGAGCTCCAGGGTTTTTTGTATAACCTCCGCTGAAATTTCATCAAGCTGATGTTCTTTGGCATACCAGGTCGCCTCCCTCAGTAAATCTACTACTAAAGAGAACCGGGTGCTGAGCTTTTGACGATGTTCTGCATCCCGTACGCTCCATTCAAGCACCGCTGAAACCCCCGATGGATTAAGGGGTAAAAGCTGTTCTTCCTGTACAATTTTATGTAAAAACGCTGCATAGCGCTGCTGGGAATGTTCATTCCTGTTCATGGTGGAATCGAATTCAGCACATATCTTAAATAATTTTTGAAAATCCGGATCGGTCTGGTACATGATGTCATAGGTAGATTCTTCGCCAATGAGGACAACCTTGACAGAGAGTTCAATCGGCTCCGGTTTTATGATGAGGGGGCTTGCAAGAGGGCTTGGCGGACATTGAATTTCCACAACCCCGGTCTGCAGTACCCGTTTCAGGTAAGGCCATGCCTCTTCATCCTGAATGATATCCTCTGCCCGAAGTACAAGGATGCCTCCTGCGGCTTTAATGAGGCTGCCCGCTCTGATTCGCAGGTATGCGGATCGCAGTTCTTCAGTCATCGAACCAGGGGGTTCAATGGTCCCCACCAGGTTCGTGAGGGTGGGGCGATTTTCGAAAATAACCGGTGGCGTATCTATCCCTGAACGGTCCACTATAATATTTACCCCATAACGAATAAGAGCTGAAGGGTGGTTATGGCTTCTTTGGGTTTCCTTTTCCAGTCTCTCAGGATAGAATAACGGCAGGTGTCCTATAATATCCTCTTCCATAGCCTTTAGCCAGGTTAGGATTGGTTCATAGGGAAACGCCTTTGCAAGCCCTTCTATATGCAGATGGATATCCGGTTTTAACATTTCCTTTGATAGTTCCTGTACTTTTCTATCCAGATCCATCCGTTCCCGTTTTAATGTATCGAAGAGTCCCTTCATTTTATCAATGAGGGTGTAATAGGTTTCACGGAGCCTATTCCATTCATCAGCAGAAAGATTACCGCTTGCAACCTGGGTTTGCAGATCTTCGAATGAAATAGGGATCCCATCCCGCAATGGAACAAGATCGGTACTTTGTGATTCACCTTCGTTGATCTGAACTATCTGAAAGCCCTGGGTTGTGGCTTCAGTTTCAAAGGCGCTTAAAATTTTGTTTTCCTGCTGCTCTAAAGATGAAACAAGATTGCTTTTTTGTAATTTAAAGGCATCACTTTCCCGATGTAAGCGAACCAAACGTTTAACTTCTTCAATAAAATCATGAAGATGTTGTTTAAATTGTCTTCCTGTACCAGCAGGTACTTGGATGATATGAGGTTCTGTGGGTACTACATAATTTGAAACATACAGAAAATCTTGCAAGCCCCTTTGGGGTGGATTATAGTTTTTAAGTGCTTTTAAGAGAGCGGTTCTTCGGCCCGTACCAGGTGCGCCCTGGATATAGATATTATAACCCTTAGCCTGTATGCCAAGTCCTAAAGAAAGGGCTTTCATGGCTCGGCTCTGGCCAATAATGGTAGCATCTGAATCGGTCGAATTGTTCAATTCAGGAGGAAGAATGGTAAAAATGATATCTTCTGGAGATAATCTGTAGGTGTTGATGTTCACAATTGAAGCTCCTTATAGTAAACTATGAGCGGAAGAAGAGGAGAAATCAAGGGCAATCGTACTGGAGGGTTTTATGATAGCTGTAGACGATGTAAATGGCAAAATTCTGTACCAGGATTCGGAGCATATGTTTATCTGGCTGGGAGCTGATCCGGAGAGTGCGTCCGGTGTTGTACAGACAAACCAATATCTTATAATCGATAAGGGTCGAGGTGTTCTGCTTGATCCAGGTGGAATTCACCTTTTTGCCAGGGTTGTTGCTGTAGTAAGCCGGTATATTTCCCTTGATAAAATAGATGCTATCTTTTTTTCCCATCAGGATCCGGATGTATCTTCCGGTATAGCCCTGTGGCTTGGGGTTACTTCAGCAAAAATATATGTAAGCTCCCTTTGGCTGCGGTTTTTGCCCCACTTTGGTATAGTTGATCAGAGCAGAATGGTAGGCATAGAAGAATTTGGGAATGCCTATAAACTGGGATCCGGTGCTTTGCTGCGTTTTCTGCCAGCCCATTTCTTACATTCTACTGGCAATTATTCCGCTTTTGATGAACGGTCCCGAATACTATTTTCCGGAGATATTGGAGCAGCAGTGTTTCCTGCCGGAAAGGAACAGCTTTTTATCGATGATTTTGCTGCAGCTTTACCATATATAGAACCATTCCATAAACGGTACATGGCTTCCAATAAAGCTACTTCCCTGTGGGTTCGTCAGGTGCGGGAATTAAAGCCCCAATTGATAGCAGCCCAACATGGAAGTGTGTTTCGTGGAGAGGCGGTGTCTGATTTTCTTGAGTGGTTAGGAAAGCTAACCTGTGGAATCGATACTATCGAATCAATCTATAGATAAGAGGGCAGGAATACTAATATGGATAACACGACATCCTTTGAAAACAGTTCTCTCGCCCTTCGAAAACTTGTTGGTGGATACAATAAAAGCGTTGTTCTAAACACGGTAACACTCCGGTCTTTAGATATCATCGGTTATAATTTGGAACGGATTGGTTCCGGGCTTTCTACGATTGTCGCAGCCTTTGAAGAAATTCGTGCAACAAGCCAAAATACCTCTCAGAATGCTGACAAGATCGATTCTATGATGGATGGTATTTTAACGAAGAATGCCAGCACCGGGACGGAAATAACCCAAAGAGTTCAAGACATTAATCAGGCAGTTGAGGGGACCGCGAGGTTATCTGCTCTTTTTGCAGATTTAGCTGAAAAAGCGAAAAGTATTGCTTCGGTGACCGGATCTATTCAGGATGTTTCAGATAGGACTAATATTTTGGCTATTAATGCGTCTATAGAAGCCGCTCGGGCGGGAAATGTTGGTAAGGGATTTCGGATTATTGCCAATGAGGTTCGTACCCTTGCGGGGCAGACCGGGGATTTTGCAAAATCAATTGAAACCACCATCAGCGATTTTGAGTCAGTGGTTGGACAAATTACGGAAGAATTGCAGGGTTTTACCAAAGTGCTTGAATCGTTTAAACAATCCTTTGCAACCGTACTCGATAGTTTTCAGACCAATGCAAAGGCCATTGATGAAGCTGGTGCTTTTTTGAATCAGATTTCTGGTTCAATTCGGGAAGAAACAACCGCCTTAACCGACGGTTTAAGTTCCCTTGAAAAGATTTCTACATCCTTAAAGGATACTAATGTTGTATTTGCTGCCCTATTGAAGACCTACGGAAATTTGGATACCCTCCTGAACAAGGAAGGAAATCGTTAGTGTCCGATTTGGTTTTACTTGTTTGGCTGCTCATTGTTCTGGTCGGCTTGGAGCTTGTTCGACCCTTCGTTAAAAGTATCCGGGATATTACTGGTATTATACTCTTTCCTATCTTAGCCTTAGTTCTTTTACTCCTCGTATTATATATTTATGGTTTTAGACCGGAGTTGGTCCCCTTAGGTGTTTTTATTTTCATTATTGTATTATTTCGGATTCCAAAACTTATTTCTCTTTTACAAAGATTACGGGAAGATGAAGATAGAACCCCTTCGCTTGTTTTATTTTTTATAGGTTTTCTTTTTTTATCGGTTACCGGAGCTGTTGCCATAGTATTTTCTCCTTCTAAGGAGTTTTTGTCAGGTAAGGATACTGCACCTTTAGCGGCAGCTAAGGATAACTATGAAACCTTCGTTCTGAAAGACTCCTCTGTTGGCACAGAATATTTTATTCGATCCTACAAGGTATCCGCTGAAAAAACACGGGGCACCATTCTTGTTATTCCGCCGGTAAGCGGGTCCGTTGAAGTAGTAGATTCCATCTGTACACCCCTTTTTGCTAAGGGGTTGTCAATAGTAACCCTATCTCAAAATGGTTTAGATTTGCCAGCCTATGATGTGTTACATAAACCGGTGGCTCCGTCTATAAAAAGGACTGCTGAGTATTTGCTCAGCTTTATTGCCGGCTTGCGATATAAGACTCCCAATGAGTATGGGCGCAGTATCGAAGATGAGCGCCTTCGGGCAATAGAACGGGTGATTTCCCAGGGGGAGTATGAACTCCCTTTGTATATTATCGGTTATGGTGCAGGCGGGGCTGCAGCGTTTCGCTATCTTGCCCAACACAAGGATAATCCTGTTTCAGCCCTTATCAATATAGAAGGCCCGCTGTTTTATAGCCTTGAATTTAATGAACGTGATAGAGAAGCTTCGGGGGTGAAAGGCTTTTTTGCTACCCTATTACCCCGTTCGTTTAGCCATATTGGTACTGTTCCGCTCATCGAAAAGCCCCTCATGGTGCTTGTTTCAGACAGGATCAAAAAGACTGAGGAAAGAGATTATAGATATGCTACCCTGGTGAGAGTTGTTCATCAAGCTGAAGCTCCTGCCGTACTGGTGGCATTAACCGGAGCTGGTCCCTTTGATTATTCAGATGTTACCGTTCAATATCCAATTTATTCTGCCCTGATGAGTGGTATAGGGAATAGGGTGCGCAGTTCTGACTACTATGTTGAATCAACCGCTGCCCTTATTAATAACTTTATTTGCAGTATTGAGAAAATGCAAACCGAAGCGAGCGATACGGTTCGGGGTGTGCCATATCCTGTATCGGGTGATGTGTACATGGAGTATAATGGGTATTCCAATAGTTATAACCCCAGGGAGGTTTTAGGAAAATGACCACGAAACAGCTTGATACCTACTTTCGTTCATTTTTGGATATTGAAGGCTTTTTACAGATGGATGATTCAGTAAATGGTCTGCAGGTGGATAATGATGGCAGGGATATTCGTAAGGTAGCCTTTGCGGTGGATGCTTGTCTTGAATCTTTTTCCCTGGCAGCCCAGCGTGGAGCGGGCATGCTCTTTGTGCATCACGGTCTGCTTTGGGGGAAGCCTGCTCCTATTACCGGAATTATGCGGCAGCGTTTGCAGGTGCTCATGGCTAATAATATTGCCCTCTATGGGGTGCATCTGCCCCTGGATCAGCACCCGGAGGTGGGAAACAATGCAGCCCTGGCGGATCTGCTTGGACTTGAACAACGGGAACCCTTTGGTGATTATCATCAGAGAAAAATTGGCTACAAGGGTGTGTTGCCCCAACCTATTTCTATTGATGAGGCGGTGAAACGGATAAGTTTTATGGGGCGGCCTCCTTTAGGAGTATATCCCCTTGGTAAAAAAGAAATTAGAACTGTTGCAATTGTGTCTGGGGGCGCCGCTATGGAGGCTTTTCAGGCGGTGGATGAACAGGTGGATTTGTATATTACCGGTGAAAGTTCCCATTCTGTGTACCATTATGCACTTGAGGGAAAATTGAACATGATCGCTGGGGGGCATTATTCAACCGAAGTGTGGGGCGTTCGCAGGGTCATGGAAAAACTGGCAAATGAGTTTTCTATTGAAGTAGAATTTCTCGATATACCGACTGGGCTGTAAAAAGAGGAGTTTTTTATATGGATAGCAAAAAAAAGGTATTGCCTTTTTTATTAACATTATTGGTGGTGCTTGCAGATCAGCTTTCTAAGGCTTTTATTGTATCCCGCTGGCCAAGAGAAAATACCTTTATAAAAGATGTGTTTGGAAATGATTTTTTATGGATTATCCATGTACGCAATAAGGCTATTGCTTTTAGTATTGGGGAAGGTCTACCTGACCAGATAAGGGCTCTTCTGTTTATAATACTACCTTTGGTTGTTATTGGCGTTTTGATTGTTTATTATGTTAAGACCAATGAATTTTCCTCGTTTCAACGCTGGGTTGTGGCTGGTATTATAGGAGGAGGCTTGGGGAATCTGATTGACCGAATCTGGCGGCCCGAAGGGGTAGTCGATTTTATCAGTGTAAATGTCTACGGTCTTCTTGGGTTTGCTCGCTGGCCGACCTTTAATGTGGCCGATTCCTGTGTGGTTGTCTGCGGTATTTTGCTTGTATTGAGCATGTTGTTTTCTGCGAGGACAGAAAAGAAGGAGTAATTGTGAATAAAAAGGCTAATACAATCGTCTTTATGTTGGTGGCCACCCTATTTAATGTGGTCATCACCGTTGCATGTTTTGTTTTGCTACTCCTGTTGTATGGGCGGCTTTTAGCACCCCTCCTGCCACAGGAAACTGCAGCAATAGGGCTTCCAATAGTTTTTATTGCGGCTATTGTGCTTTCTTTTGTTATTTATCGTTATGCACTCAAACTTTTTACAAAGCGTTTTGAGGCTGAAAAATATTTTGATCCACTGATTAAGAGCCGGCGTCCGCCGAAGAGGGATTGATAGTTGCTCTTTCAAAACTCTCTGAGTTTTGAAAGAGCCTCTAATAACCGTCTGAAAGGGACCGGTTTATATCCCGCTGATACAGTTCCTGGTATACGTAACTGCGTCCCTTGAGTTTATCCTTGATAACCTGAGAGAAAGGTATATATCGCCAGAAAATGGCCCGGACTTCTTTTTCCAGTTTCTGAATGGCATCGCTTTCTTTGGTCATCCATATAATATAATCCTGAATAAAATACTCTTTTACGTCGCCCTTTAACTTTTTTGAGGTAAACCACTGGTAATAATTGCCGGTGAGGCCCTCTTCCATCCAGTAATAAGAAGCCTTTTCTTTTGCCGTCTGCCAGCGAAGATCCCCCACTGCGGACAAGATTGCAAAGCTAAGACTTTTTGGGTACATAGGAATGGCAATCCGGCCCCGGCTTGTGGCACGGTTAAAGCGGTCAAAGGGTTCCCAGCAGATACCATATTCACCGTAGGATGGAACCAGGATTACATAGGGAACGATGCGGTTTAATTTATTTTTATAGGAACGGCAAAACGCCTCTGGATCGATGCTTTCTATCCATGCCAGCTGCTTTATTACATTTTCTCTGGTTGCTATCTCATTGGGTCCGCTATGAAAGTATTCTTTTATTAAGATAGGAAAATGATTTCCCTGGCGGCCAATGGTCAGTTTAACCATTTGCCGGACACTGTCAAATTCGGTGTCAATGGCTTTAATGTCTACGGCTACATCGGCTCCAGCCTCGCGGACCTTATCTTCCAGGGTTTGAACATCTGCCTGGGCTTGATTAAAATCCCTGAGGAAGGTATCTAATTCCCGATCGGCCTTTGCCATATTTTTAAGGAGTTCCTGGATATCTAAAAAAGCCCTTTTTTGTACATCAGTATACATTGACTGAAGGTCGGGAAATCCAGGGATTGGGCTGTGCTGCGATATGATCTGAACCGCATCTATGAGGGCTTTTTCATAAGCTGCCCGTTCATCGCTTTTTGCTTTTAACAGATTCCGTGCGGCATCCCGCCGGCCTTCGGCTTTTTCCAGGAGCTGTTTAAGCCGGGTTGCTTCGTTGTTTTTTGCAATACGGACTTCATCGGTGGTGGAATTTTTTATTACACCGGTACCAATAGCCTTAAACCATTCATCAAGATAAAAAATAGGCTGATTTAATTCATTTTCTACGATGATTTTAGAAAATAATTCCCGATCCTCAGAAGCTAAAAGTCCTGGATGGAGTATGCCAAAACGGAGTAAAAAACGTTTATAGTCAGGCATTTTGCCTGGGGTTTTTCTTGCAATACCAAGGAGAAAATCCCAATAGGCGGTGGTAAGCTGCTGCCGGTATACTCCGCGATCCTTTGGATCCTTTGTGGTGAGGAATTTTTGCAGTATGGTATGTACCCGCTGGGCAATATCGCCTTCCCCTGACAGGGCCTTTTTATAATAATCCGGGTCAGAAAAGACGGTAAGCGGGATGCTTGCGTAGGGTTTTGTTATTTCGGGAAAGGAATTTTGGGTTAAATCAACTTCTATTTGATCGGGGGCTTCGATATCTTCTGTACCGAAAAGCTCAGAATAATTAGGCTTTGATGCTGAAGAATCACCTTTGTTGGATGAAACACCCAGAAGTGCGGCAAGCTCCGGATCTATTTCACCCTGGAACATATTGTTATTCATGGAATTTTGAAGAGAAAGGATTATTTTGGAGGTGAGGGGAATTGAACCCCTGACCTTTTGAATGCCATTCAAACGCTCTAGCCAACTGAGCTACACCCCCAAAAGGTTGACTGGAATATAGCCAAAGGAACCAATCCTGTCAAGGGGTTGGTTCAAGCTACCAACGTGAACAGGTGCTATCCTGTACATAATACATATCGTAGTATATGCGATATCTGGTTCAAGGTAAAGGATTTTTATGATTATCAGTGTATCCCGGCGTACCGATATACCCCGTTATTATTGGGATTGGTTTTTAGGGGAGTTGGAACGGGGTGAGACGGAGCTTATCAATCCCTTTAATGCCCATCAAAGGCGGATGATCTCTCTGCTCCCCGATGATGTGGACGGCTTTGTATTTTGGACGAGAGATCCTTCACGGATTGCCGAATCTGCGGGACTGCTTCGTGACAGGGGATACCAATTTTATGTAATGGTTAGCATCACAGGATATCCAAGCGTCCTTGAGCCCCATGCCCCAGATTTAGATAAGGTTTTTACAGGGCTCCTTCGATTACGGGACCACATCGGCGCGGAACGGATCTTTTGGAGATATGATCCCATTATGCTAAGTCCTCTAACCCCGTTGGCCGATCATGAACGACGGTTTCGATATTTAGCGGAACAGATCCATACCCTTGTCAGCCGATGTATCATCAGTTTTTATGATCCCTACAAAAAAAGTGAGAAGCGGCTCCGGGGTCTTGATGGTTTCATACTTGTAGAAAACCAGGATAGGGTGCCGGAAGCGGAACAGCTAGTGAATATGCTCGCAGGCATTGCTCATCAATATAAAATCCCTCTCTACAGCTGTGCCGAACCGGGTTGGCTTTCATCCTATGGTATCCAGGCCCATGCATGTATTGATGGTAGTATGTTTGGTATCAGATCTGAAAAGGATCCCCATCAGCGGCCCTTCTGTTCCTGCGACCGGAGTGTGGATATCGGGACCTATGGAACTTGTCAGGCCCGTTGTGTTTATTGCTATGCCTGGTGAGATAAAAGGCGTATATTTAATCTATGAGAATACCCTCTGACTGGAATCCAACAAATCGTGCATTTCGAGAATTTTATGGCTGGGATGATACCCTGGGCCAATGGAATTATGACCTTGTAGAGACTAAGCTGCACCAAAAAGCGGCGGTTCATTATTTTACCAATCCTCATCAAGGGGATGTAAAGGGGACGCTGTTTATTATCCACGGATACCTTGAGCATACGGCTCTGCGGATCCCGATTATTACCCAGGCGGTTCGACATGGCTGGATGGTTTGTGGTATTGACCTTATAGGTCATGGACTTTCGACGGGGAAGCCTGCCCATATCGATGAATTTGATGAATATGTGGTTGCCCTGGAAACGGCGCTGCACTATAAAGTCTGGCCTAAGCCATGGCGTTTTGCAGGTCATTCTACCGGTTGTGCAGTTGAGCTTTTATATGTTGCAAAGCACGGCAATCCCTTTGAATGGAGCCTCCTTGAAGCGCCGCTGGTTCGGACTGTGCTATGGAAGCCTTCTATGGTTGCAAAACGGCTCTTTAAAGGAGCTGTAAATACATTACCCCGCAGAAATTCGGGGATGTCAAAAAAACAGACCTATTACGGCCTCTTAAAACGGGATCCTCTGTATCTTGATAAGGTTCCAATCAGCTGGTTTGATGCCTTGGAACGGTATGTTGCAGCCACCGAAAGCTGGTCCAGGCTGCCTGGTTCCTTTTTAATTCTGCAGGGGGACATGGATACGGTGGTAGACTGGCCCTATAACGTTGAGTTTTTACAGAATCATATTGAACAACCCCAGATTGAAATGATAAGGGGCGGAAAACACCATCTGTTACGGGATGAGGGGCCTTCGGGAGATCAGGCCCGACGGGTAGTGTTAAATCACTGGTACGGGATGATGTAAATAGCTTTTATAGTCCTGTTTGTATTGGTATATATTTGGTATAGTCCAATAGCGAATTTCCTTGCAAATTTTCTGTTTCAGCCTTAGGATGATGAGTGGGGGTACGGTATGGCTGAAGCAAAGGTTCGTTACCAGGCATCCTATTTAAAGAGCGTAAAGGCTCGGGTCGGAACGATTCTCGAAACAAATTATAAGCTGGACATAAATACCAGGGAAAAAATTCTGGCAGACTATTTAAGCGATGAACAGCTGCCGCATTGGTATTTTTATTCCAATACACCTGAAGAAATTGCCCGGCATTTATTTATCATTACCCAGCTTTTGTCGTCCAATGTGGGACAGATTTATCATGTAAGCGACGATTCCCGGGTCATTACCTACCTGATAAACATAGGGCGTGACTACCCCGGACGGCTGGAACGGGTTATCGAAGAAAATATGAATATGCGGATCGCATCCTTTGATTCCGAATCGACCGTAAATGGGGTTCGGATTGTCAGTCTGGAAAAAATAACCCAGGAACCAGCCCGGTATACCCATGAACAGGCTGCTGCGATAGAAAAATTAAAAAGTGATCTGGCCTATTATGGTGAGAACAGGGATCTGATCCATACCAGTCGGTTTATCGAAAGTCTTTCTTCCCGCTATCTTCTGGAAGAAATTGAATCTACCCTGGAACCAAAACGGTCGGAACGGCATCTGGTGTTTTATAACAGGATTATCGATTCGCCGGTGCCGGTCATTGATAGTTCGGATGTGCAATATGAGGATGATATCGGACGGGTTGAAAAATCAAGCCGTATAATGATTGGCGTAACAAATCCCAGTCATGAGTTCATACCCCAGGTTTTACGGATCTTTGAAAAACGGGGTATAAATCTGAGACGAACCTATTTTGATTTATTCCGTCACCCTCAAGGGGATGTGGCAATTTTTACCACCTATTTTAATCCAGGATATGATCTTTCCGGTTTGGAAGATTCCCTCAGGGATGCGATCATTTCGAGCCAAAAAGAAGAAGCCCAGGCAAGTTCCACCGGAGCGGTGGTGGGGCAGCAAACGGCGAAACGTATACTTGAAGAAAAAATTGAAACCATTTTACGCAGACTTCCGAGTCGTTCCAATCCGGAAGATGCAATGAAGGCAATTGAGGAACTTAAGTCTCTCTGCAAGCAGAATGGAACCATCGGTGCAGGACCTGAAAGTCATAGTTTTTATTTGAACAGTGTAACCGATTTCCTGGAAGCAGCCCGTTTTGCCGGTATTGATGAGGTTCCTGAGGTGCTGCGTCTCCTCTTAGGTTATGAGGCTTTTGATGAGTTCTTTGTTACAGCCCAGGCAAACGGGATATCCAGTAATTTGCCCGGTTATCGGATTAAGCACTCAATAGCCCGGGGGCCAGCAAAGGGCGGTCTCCGTATTGACCCGATTGTCAGTTTTGATGAAGTGGCAGCCCTTTCCTTTATGATGACCTGGAAATGTGCCCGGAGCCGTATCCTGTATGGCGGTGCCAAGGGCGGGCTTATGCTCAATCCGCGAACCTTTGAAGGTTCGGCTATCGATTATTTTGATACCCTTTCCAGCTTCGGTCGGAGCCTCTTTTTAGTTTCTGGTCCCATGAGGGATGTTCCTGCTGGAGACGTAGGCTGTGGTCCAAAAGAAATCGGCCATATGTTCGAAGGGTTTAAGAGTGCATTGCGGGATTTAGCGGTTATGTCCTATGGGCTCAAACCTGGTGTTACCATGATTGGTCCGCGGATTGTGTCGGTCCAGGAAGCCCGCCGGATGCTGGCAGAACACTTTGACGTGGACTGGACTGACCCGGTCATAATCGGTGAACTGGTACGGAATGAAACCTACCTGGAACTGGTAACAGCGGCCCAGATTACCGGTAAGCCTAAACTGGGTATTGAAGCCCGTGGGGCCGCCACAGGGCTTGGAATGGCCTATGCAGTATTGGCGGCAGTGGGCAACCTCTACCTGGATGGCAAATGGACACCAAGCCGGCCCCTCTCTAAACATGAAGAAACCGTGTTACGCAAGGCCTGTTCAATCACCGAATCGGTCATACTTAAAGAAGAGTCGGAAACTGCCTATGGAAAAACAAGCTTTAAACCAGAGACAGAGGTAGTACATGGCAGATTGCTTTCTGCTTAGGAATGGAAACTCCTATCTGAACAGGTATATCCAGCCCTGTTAACCGGAAAAACCCTGTCAGTTCAAGGGTCAGGAAAGGTAGGCGGCTCACTCCTCACTTCACTCATGCCCTATGGAGTAAAACTGATCGCAATTGCTGATGCGGGCGGTGCCATATTTGGCGATGACCTTGATATGGGTGAGGTGCTTGCGGCGGTTGAAAATTCCCGAAACCATCCGGATAAGGCCCTGCGGGCATCCTGTGTGCATGCAACGAAAAATGTAAAGGAACGGATTCTGGGCTTAAGCGGGAGCGCAAAGGTGCTGGAAATTGAGTGTGATATTGTCGCACCTGCGGCTCTTGAAAACGCTGTGACCGAAGAAAATGCCCGAAAAATAAAAGCAAAATTGGAAGTCTGCGGCGCTAACGGTCCAAACAGCTCCCGGGCGGAAAAGATCCTTGCAGAACAGGGGGTAACGGTCCTGTATGATTTCCTCGCTAATGGAGCCGGTGTAACCGCAAGCTATTTTGAATGGCTGCGAAATCTCACCGACCGGTTCCGCTATGAGGCTGAGCAGATTAGGCATGTTCCCTTTGACATTAGCTGTATGGACAACTACGTGATGCCCGAATTTAAGACCCGGCTTAAGCAAATACTTGTCAATGGGGAAAGCAAACATACCACCGAATCATGGAATCTCCTGCTTCGGGATATCATGTTTGCTGCCCTTAACGAAGATTATCGGTTTGCGAAGGAACACCAGGTATCGATGAAAACCGCCGGTTTCCTCAATGCTCAGCTCCGGGTCCTTGCTGCCATCTTGGCCCGTATGGATGAAAAGGACCGGCAAAGTATGATGGCACGCTTACCGGAAAAGGCCCGCACCTTGCTGAAACCCTTTATGGATCATCCCGAAGTACGGCTCTTTATGCAGCGGGGGAATAAAAATTACTGAAACGGTAACCTATGTTACCGATAAAAAGCTATCGATTATGTATCCTTCTGAATAGAAATACTTCAGGAGGATACATATATGAGTATGTTCTGCCATCAATGTCAGGAAGCTGCCAAGGGCACCGGTTGTACCGTTAAGGGTGTTTGCGGCAAGGATGAAACCGTTTCTAATCTGCAGGATGTGCTGCTGTTTGCACTTAAAGGTCTTGCCTTTGTGTCCCAGGCGGCTCGAAGGGCGGGAATTTCCAATCCGCAGGTCTCAACGGCTCTTGTTGAAGGCCTCTTTGCGACGATTACCAATGCAAATTTTGATAAGGCTGTGTTTATTGCCCGCATCAGGGATGCCATTACCCTGAGGGAGGAGCTTAAAAAGGAGCTTTCCTTGCGGGGAGTAAGTCTTCAGGGGTATGGCAAACACAATCTGCATCCCAGTGTTACCTTTGCCGCCACAACTGAAGATGAAATGCTTTCCGCCTGGACCATGGCAAGTTTTTTGGCGATCGAGGATCCCGATGTCCGGGCCCTGCGGAGCCTGGTAATTTTCGGTCTTAAAGGTATGGCGGCTTACATGGAGCATGCCATCAATCTGGGTAAAACCAGTGATGAGGTACTCAACTTTATCGAACGGGCCCTGGCTGCCACTATTGATGATTCCTTGGATGGAAATCAGCTGACGGCCTTAGTGCTTGAAACAGGAAAATATGGTGTAGATGCCATGGCCCTGCTCGATGGAGCCAACACCTCGACCTACGGGGATCCTGAACCTACCACGGTACAGCTGGGAGTACGGAAAAATCCTGGTATTCTTATTTCAGGACACGATTTGAAGGATCTGGAGGAACTTCTGGAACAGACCCAGGGTACCGGGGTAGATGTGTATACCCATGGAGAGATGCTTCCCGCCCACTATTATCCAGCATTTAAGAAATATCCCAACTTTGTGGGTAATTATGGTAATGCATGGTGGAAACAGGTCGAAGAATTCGAAGCCTTTAATGGTCCGATTCTTTTAACAACCAACTGTCTTGTACCCCCCAAGGAAAGCTATAAACACCGGGTATTTACAACCGGTGAGGCTGGTTTCCCTGGCTGCATTCATATTGCGGACAGAAAAGAAGGGGGAAAGAAGGATTTTTCGGCCCTCATAGCCCTTGCAAAAACCTGCCCCAGTCCTACACCGCTGGAAGAAGGCACCCTGGTAGGCGGTTTTGCCCATGCAGCGGTTGAGAATGTCGCTCCTGCGGTAGTAGATGCGGTACAGAAGGGTGCCATAAAGCGGTTCTTTGTAATGGCAGGCTGTGACGGCCGTCAGAAAGGGCGTGAATACTATACTGAGTTTGCCGAAGCTCTGCCGAAAGATACGGTGATCCTTACCGCTGGTTGTGCAAAGTATCGTTATAACAAGCTGAATTTGGGCGATATTGGTGGAATCCCGCGGGTCCTGGATGCAGGCCAGTGCAATGACAGCTACTCACTGGCACTCACGGCCCTTAAACTCAAGGAAGCCTTTGGAGCTTCTGATGTGAACGACCTGCCTATCAGCTTTAATATAGCCTGGTATGAACAGAAGGCGGTGATAGTGCTTTTGGCCCTGCTCTATTTAGGCTTTAAGAATATCCATCTGGGTCCGACACTGCCAGCCTTCCTTTCACCTAATGTAGCCAAGGTCCTTGTTGAAAACTTTGGTATCGCTGGAATAGGAACGGTCCGGGAAGATGTAAAGCTCTTTATGGGCGCCTAATGGTCCGGATGTAAACCGGGGACATCCCATTGGGCTGGAAGCCTGGTGGGATTCCCTTCGGCATTTACAAAGGCCCATGTTACTTTTGCCTCCGCGATGAGCTCCTCCCCGCGGAGAATTTTCTGCTCCATGACCCCGCTTACTGCTCCCCGCTTAATCGGCCAGGATTGGATAATAAGTTCATCATCCGGAAGAGCCGACTTTTTATAATCAATCTCCACCCGGGCTACATAAAGACCGAACCCAGCCTTAACAACCCCAGGATAATCAAAACCGATAGCCCGAAGGTATTCATAGCGGGCATATTCCAAATAATGAAGATATACGGCATTATTTACATGCCCATAGGCGTCGCATTCATAGGTGCGAACTCGAAGTGTACATTGATGAATCATGACCCCAGTATAGAAAAGTCCGGGTCTCAGGAGCAAGAGGATGAGGTTACAGATGCAGGTTGATGAATTACAGCGGGTCTTTCGCAATTGTCCCCATTGTGGTGCCAGCGAGCTTTATATAGAGCGGAACCATCGGATTCATTGTTCCGCCTGTCATTTTGAATATTTTCACAATGTGGCTACTGCGGTGGGTGCCCTTGTTGTAACACCCCAGGGCTTATTGCTTCTTGAACGGGCAAAGGAACCTGCCCGTGGCAAATATGCCCTGCCTGGGGGCTTTGTTGATCCCGGTGAATCCCTGGAAGCCGCCCTTGTACGGGAATGTGGAGAAGAGATCGGCTGGTTCCCTGAGAACGAGGAGCTTCACTATTTCTGTTCCTTCCCAAACACCTACCGCTATAAGGATATACTTTATAACACCTGCGATATGTTCTTTCTGGTTAAAACGAATACACTCGACCCTGCTTCTCTGCGGATAGAACCGGGAGAAGTAACGGCGCTCAAGGTATTGCCCCTCTCTGACATACAGGATGACTTTTTTGCCTTTGAGTCTACAAAACAGGCTGTAAAACTACTGCAAGAGATTTAGAAAAAGTAACAGACTTTTGCAAAAACCTCACGAATTTTTAAAAATATAGTATACTAGGCCAGTGAAACGACATCTCTTTGCAGGACTTGCGGTATTCGGCCTTTTAAGCCTCGCAGCCCTTTCAATATCCATTTACCTCATGGTGCATCTGGATAGCCTCGGAAACGCTAACCATGATTCAGTACCACCTCGATATATATTTGCATTTTATTTACCGGTCAATTCCAGCAAATACTTTCTTGATATCAGGAAAGGAGCAGAGCTGGCTGCTAAGGAACAGCATGTGGTGCTTACTTTCCATTCGGTCGATCCTAAGGATAATGAAATACAGCAGGCCGTATTTACAGATGTTCAAGGCTACGTTTTTTGCCCCTATAATGAAGATCCAATTCTTATTTCACAAATAGAACGGATACAAAAAAAGAGACAGCCCTTTGTCATAATAAATCATACCATACGAACCGATAAACCAATCCAATTTATTGGTGCGAATAATTATGATGTGGGTAAAAAAATGTCCCAAATCGTTAAAAAGATAGGCCTATCGGTTACCCATATTGGGATTGTATATAGTCAGAAAAATCCCGGTATGTTTGCCGACAGGGAATTAATAGAACTGGGCATGAAGAATGAGCTGCAGGAATCTGGGCAGTTCTATTTAGAACGATTTGAAACAAGTCTGAATCCCCTGGATGCAGAGGCTTTAATTTACAGAATCATAAAACAGAACCCGGTAATTAATTATGTTATCTTTACCGATTCGAATGATACGATTGCAGCAGCCCAGGCATTAATAGATATGAATATGGTAGGACGTATCCAGCTTATTGGTTTTGGAAATGAACAATCGATTCGGGAATATATCCGAAAGGGAGTCATTTCTGCTTCGGTGGTGATTAATCCTGAAAAAATTGGGTATCAGGCAGTAAAATCGCTTATCGAACTATCTCAATCAGGATTTACTTCAGCAGCGGTGGATACGGGGGTAGAAATTGTGGAGAAGGATACTCTATGAAAAAGAATATCCGCAATTCCTTCTGGATGCAGATGGTTTTAAGTATTTTTGGTGTTTTTGGTTTGCTTGTAATATCCACAGCATACATTCTCTATTCTACCATTCAACTTCAAAAATACGCCGACCAAAGCTTTCAGAAGGAACGGTATTTAAAAAGTATACAGGAAGCATTAATCGCCTATCAGGAACCATTACTTGAGTATCTCTCTACCCGTTCTTCGAATGCCCTTGCGAAACATCTGGTGGAATCACAAAATTTACGAAAAAGATTGCCAGAAAAGCCGCAAGTGTCTACGGAATTAAATGAAATACGAGAACAGCAGGTGTACAGCCTTATTCGACGTTTTTTAGACATGGCAGACAATGCGGTTGAGCAAAAACGTGGAAGAAATATTGAAGGGTATATAAATCTTTATGCAGAAATGTCATCCCTATTGTCATATATCAATTCGGAAATTGAACATATCAGTACCGAGCGATTTAAAAATCAGATAGATAAATATGGTTCATTTATTCGATATTCACAGAATATAATTCTTTCTAACCTTTTATTTATAGTAAGTATTTCTATATTTTCAGTTCTATTGTTGATGCAATCTGTTCAGAAAATGACTGAACCTATGGTGCACCTCTCTGCAATGGCTACAGAAATATCATCTGGAAACTTTATGGTTGATGATATTTCCTTCAGTTCGATTTATGAAATAGACCATGTAATAGAAGCTTTTAATAAAATGAAACGTGAAATACGTCAATATATAGAAGAAATTCGTCTTCAGGAAACAATAAAACAGGAATACATGCAGGAACGGATGCGTAATTTAAAAATGGAAGATTTACTTCGGCGGATGGAAACCTATACTTTGCAGGCACAGATGAATCCTCATTTTTTATTTAATACCCTTAATACAGGAATGCAGCTTGCAATTGTGGAAGGTGCAGAAAAGACCGCAGAATTCATGGAATATTTATCCTTGTTATTCAGACATAATATCCGTAATAAGGATATTATTGTTCCCCTTCGATATGAAATCGAAGGAATTAGTTATTACTTTTATATATTGAAATTACGATTTCCGAAAAACTTAAAATTAGTTCTCGATTGTCCGGAGGAAATTCAGGATATATGTAAAGTTCCGGTTTCAATTCTACAACCACTGGTAGAAAATTGTATAGTCCATGCATTTAAAAATAGTGATGTACAGGGAATTGTTGAAGTCCGGGCAGAATTAAATGGAAAGTACTTATATCTTACAGTTCAAGACAATGGTTCTGGAATGACAGAAGAAAAGATAAGGCAATTGTTGCACCCGGTACCTATTGAAGAAACAACCTATAGGGTAATGGGGCTTGAGAATGTAATACAACGGCTTATATTCTTTTACCCCGAAAATCCTGATGTTATTACCATAGAAAGCAGTCTTGGAATGGGAACGAAGATACAAATCTGTATAGATATGGAGAAAGAACCATGTATCGCGTGCTGATAGTTGATGATGAAGAACCGGTATTGGATAGTTTTTCATTTATGTTAAAAGAATATACAAATGATTTTATTTTAGCTGGAAAGGCACGAAATGGATATGAAGCATTAAAGATGATACATGAAATACAACCGGATGTAGTTTTTATGGATATCAATATACCCGGAATGGATGGATTAAAAGTAATCGATTCGGTACATGAAAAATATCCGAAAATGATTTTTGTGTTATCAACTGCTTATGAACGCTTTGATTTAGCACAACGGGCAATTCCGCTTGGTGTTCATGCCTATCTGGTGAAACCAATTAGTAAAAAGATGTTTATCGCAACCTTAGAAGAAGTAAAAGCAAAATTGATAAAAAATAGTCCACTTACATGTTTAGAAAGTAAAGATAGTTTAATTGAGAAATTCTTTCTTAACATAATGAATCATTCTCTAACTGAAAGTGATATGGAAATGTATAGGACTAAGCTTGAAATAGGCTCTAATTATGGAAATATTTGTATAATTGAAATTGAAGAGCGTAACGAATTATTCTTACGCGATATTGCATCTAAAATTGCTTTAAAATATTTTACAGTATTTTATTCAAGACATAATCGTGGTTATTACTTTATATCTGGAAATAATACAAATTCTGAGTTGAGAAATAGCATTTCTGAAATTATAAAACAATGTATTCCTGCAGAAATTGAATGTGTTATAGGTATTGGTACTGAAAAAGAATATTTGAACCTGGATAAATCTTATGATGCTGCTTTAGATGATTTGTTTAAAAATAAAACCGATGAACAAATACTTTTAAGAGAACGAATCCGGATAGTACATATCAGAAAAAAGATTGGGTATGCTAAGAAAACTGAAATACAAAAACTATTTGAAACCTATTGGGAAGAAGTCTTTGAATATTATGATCTTAATGTTGCAAAATGTAAAATGGCTGTTTTTATTAATTTGTTATTAGATGATTTACAGAATTATTATAAAGAAATTGAAACAGACATAAATATTGTTCCTGTAGAACAAGAAATAATGAATGTAAAAGATATTAATGAATGGAAAGAGTGGAGTAACAGCTATTTCAATAAACTTCAAGATTTGTTTCTGGAAAAGCGGAGCAATGCACTGCCTGCACCTTTATTAAAAGCAATTCAGTTTGTCAAAGAGCATTATGCTGAACCGATCCAGCTCACTACAGTTGCCGATGAGGTATTAATTTCACCTGCCTATCTTAGCAGGTTATTTGCTGAATACATGTCAACCACCTTTATTGATTTTCTAACCGACCTGCGTATCACTGAAGCTCAGCGGCTCATGAAATCTACAAATATGAACATAAAAGAAATAGGTAGTAAAGTTGGGTATTCGGATCCAAACTATTTTAGTAAATGTTTTAAAAAATATTCTGGATATACACCCACCGATTTTCTTGAATTAACCAGAACAGAAGTGAGGAGTGTATGATTATGAAAAAGTGTAATAGCTTCTTACTGTTAGTGGCAATATTTCTTCTTTTTTCTTGTTCAAAAGAAACAAAAATACAAAAGAAAGACAAGGTCACCATTGGTTTTTCTGTAGCAACGGATACCTTTATTCTTGAACGTTGGAATAAGGATATAAATATATTTGCGAGCACCGCAAAAGATTTAGGAGCTGAAGTAATTGTACAACTATCCGCTGGAGGTACTAAAGAACAGATAGATCAGATTAACTATCTCTTAAAACAGCGTATTAATGTATTGGTGGTTATAGCCCATGATATGGAGATGATTGCCGGAGTAATAAAGCAGGCCCATGATGCAGGAATCCCTGTGATAGCTTATGACAGGATGATTATGGGTGTGCCAATTGATGCGTATATTTCCTTTGATAATGAAGAAGTAGGAAGATTGTTTGGACGTGCTTTAACAGCTCATGTTCCAAAGGGTAACTATTTAATTGTTAACGGATCTGTACGGGATAATAACAGTTATCTTGTACATAACGGACTTATGGAAATTCTACAACCCAATATTGTTAAAGGTTCTATAAAAATCGTACAGGATATTTGGTTAAATGAGTGGAGTTTTGATGAGGCTCTGGAAAAAATAGGGAAAGTATTTGATTCCACCACAGATATTGATGCGATTTCCTGTGGTAATGACCAAATAGCAAGTGCTGCTATCCAGATTTTATCTGAACGCCGTATGGCTGGTAAAGTTGCTGTGGTTGGTCAGGATGCGGATTTAATTTCCTGTCAGAGGGTAGTGGAAGGTACCCAACTAATGACCGTATATAAACCGATAGCAAAGCTGGCAAGTCGAGCAGCAAAACTTGCGATTGCTTTAGCCAGGCGAGAGTCCTTTCCGTATGATATGTTGATGGATAACAAAAGTGGTTCAATGATATCGAGCTATATTGAAAAACCGCTGGCTGTTTATAAAGATAATATGGAAACAACGGTAATAAAAGATGGTTTCCATTCACAGGAAGATATTTTTCGAAATGTTCCTATGGTAAAAAAATGATGTCAAAATTATACCTGTATAACAACTTTTTTTAGATAGGTTATAAAAGTATGCTATTGAATTATAAAACATTACGATTTTCAGAATGTAAATACCAGGTTCATAATGTAACCATATCACTACCATGGAGGTATGGGACATATGAAGAAAATTGTAACTGTTCTCTTAGTCCTCGGACTTGCGGGCTCAATGGCCTTTGCATCTGGTTCACAGCAACAGACAACGGGCGGTGGTGGCGGAAAGGCACCACTTATAGGCTTGGCCATGCCAGAAACACATGTAGAACGCTGGCAGAAGGACGGTGCAGCACTAAAGGCAGACGCAGAAGCAAAGGGATATCGTGCTGAGGTAACCTATGCGGATGCGGACCAGAGCAAACAAAACCAGCAGATTCAAGATTTCCTGACAAAAGGCGCAAAGCTCCTTATTATTGGTTCTGTCAATGAAGGTGTTGTATCCGCCGTATCCGATGCTGCAAAGGAAAAAGTCATTGTTATTGCCTATGACCGGCTGATAACTGGTACTGCCGACTATGATTACTATATTACCTTTGATAACTTTAAGGTTGGTCAGTTCCAGGGAAAGGCTCTTGAAACAGCACTAAATCTCCCTGCTGCAACAAAGGATAAGCCCAAATATATTACCCTCTTTGCCGGATCTCCTACCGATAATAACGCAAACGTATTCTTTGATGGAGCGATGGATATTCTTAAAAAATACGTAGACAGTGGCGTACTTAAGATTGTAGGTCCTGCACCCCTCAGTTCATCAGATAAAGCAAACTTTACTCGCATTACCACAGAAAACTGGCGTGCCGATGTAGCTAAAGCTCGAATGGAAAACCTCCTGAACAATGATGCGAAGAATGTTGTGCTTGATGGTATCCTTGCTCCGAATGATACCCTTGCTCGGGCTATCATAGAGGCATGCTCATCCGATGCAAAATATGCAAACGGTAAACTTCCTGTAGTAACCGGTCAGGATGGTGAATTGGCTTCTATTAAAGCTATTAAAGATGGCAAGCAGTATATGACCGTATTTAAAGATACCCGGAATCTTGCCAAGGCTGCCATTGAGCTGGCTGATGCGCTGCTTAAAGGTCAGACTCCCAATATTGCCGGTGCTCGTCTGGATACAACCTCCTATAATACGGGCAAAAAAGTTGTAAAATCTTATCTGCTTGAACCCGTTGTAGTAACCAAAGACAATTATAAGCAGATTATGATTGACAGCGGCTATTATAAGGCTTCTGATCTAGAATAGTGTTATAACGTTAAAAGTTCCGGACAGGGAGAGCCCTGTCCGGAACTTTATTATAAGGCAGGCCAAGGAATGGATGAGTATATACTTGAAATTGAAAATTTAACGAAGGATTTTCCTGGTGTACGTGCCTTGGATCGTGTTAGTCTCAGGGTAAGGAAAGGAGAAATCCATTCGCTCTGCGGAGAGAATGGTGCGGGTAAATCGACCCTTATGAGCGTAATCAGCGGCGTTTACCCTAAAGGATCCTACGAAGGAAAAGTTTATTTTAAGGGAAAAGAAACCCATTATCACAGTGTTAAGGATAGTGAAAAAGAAGGTCTTGCAATTATTCATCAGGAACTAGCCTTAAGTCCCTACCTGACGATTTATGAAAATATCTTTTTAGGGCACATGAAGACTAGTCTGGGCGTAATTAATTGGGACTATTATATACGAGAATCACAAAAATATCTGAATCAGGTCGGATTAAAAGAAAATCCTGCTACAATAGTCAGTAAAATGGGTGTTGGCAAACAGCAGCTGGTAGAAATTGCTCGAGCTCTTTCTAAAAAAGTAGAGCTTCTTATTCTGGATGAACCGACCTCATCATTAAATGATGATGAAAGTGAAAAACTTTTAAAATTGATACTTGAATTAAAGCAGCAGGGCATTACCTGCATAATGATTAGTCATAAATTAAATGAGGTTTTAGAAATAGCTGATACCGTTACTGTTCTGCGGGATGGTAAATCCATATCAACCTATGATGTTAAAAAGGATAAATTAACTGAAGCCATACTCATCCGTGATATGGTAGGACGGGATTTAACAACCCGATTTCCGGAACGGAAAAACAAACCCGCTGAAGTGATTCTGGAAGTTAAAAATTGGACTGTGTATCATCCGGATTATCACACAATCAAGGTTGTTGATAATGCAAGCTTTTATGCAAGAAGAGGTGAAATAGTTGCATTCTGCGGTCCTATGGGTGCAGGTCGTACAGAACTCATGATGAGTATATATGGCCGATCCTATGGATCCCGTGCGGAAGGCGAGATATATGTAGAGGGAAAACAAATTGATACAAGTGATACAAGGAAAGCTATAGAAGCGGGAATAGGTTATGTTTCTGAGGATAGAAAAAACCTGGGTCTCATTTTAATTCAGGATGTTAAATCTAATATTTCGATTTCGAGTCTAACAAAACTTTCCAGGGCAGGTATTGTTAATTCATCCTTGGAAATAACTGAGGCTGAAAGATTTAAGAAAGAACTCCGAATAAAAACCCCGTCGATTAATCAACTTACTAGAAATTTGTCTGGCGGTAATCAGCAAAAGGTTGCATTAAGCCGTTGTATGCTTTCGAATCCGGAAATATTCATAGTTGATGAACCTACAAGGGGTATCGATGTGGGTGCCAAATCGGAAATTTACCATATTTTAAATGATATGGCGGCAAATGGGAAAACGATTATTATGGTTACCTCTGAGTTGCCGGAAGCGATTGGAATGGCAGACCGAATCTATGTAATGAACGAAGGCCGAATAAAGGGTGAGTTGACCCGTGACGAGGCTACCCAGGAAAAAATTATGCATATTGCGTTGTTAAATTAGAAGGAGTGGTTATGAGCGATACAGCGATGAAATCAACATCAATAAGAAATCTTATTAAGGCCAATATTCGAAATTATTCAATGGTTCTTATGCTGGCCCTGATAATGATTATCTTTGCGTTCCTCACCAATGGAGTTAATCTTAACTCCCGTAATTTTACCAATATATTCATGCAGAACAGCTACATCCTTATTCTGGCTGTTGGAATGGTATTGATCATAATAGTTGGTAATATCGACCTCTCTGTTGGATCTGTAGCTGCTTTCATTGGTGCCATAAGCGCAATGTTGTATAATTCTGGTGCCAATATATTTGTTACCATTTTGGTGAGCATAATCATTGGTATTCTTATTGGAGCTTTCCAGGGGGTATGGATTGCCTATGCAAAGATACCAGCCTTTATCGTCACCTTGGCTGCACAACTCTTATTCCGAGGTCTTACCTATATCATCACCAATGTTACACCCATTTCACTTCGGGATGATAATTTTAAACAAATAGCTTCAGGAATGGCTAATATCGATGCTCTTACCGTGAATGGGGTATACTATACGGCGTTGATTGCGGGGATTGTGGTCTTTCTTATTTATCTGATTACAGAAATACAGGGCCGAAAGAGTAAATTAAAGTATGGCTTTACTGTATCACCTTTGAGTTTTTTTATCATAAAAATACTGGTAATTGGTCTTTTAATCATGGGGTTAAGCCAACGGTTTTCAACCTATCGTGGTATTCCGATTGTGGTAATAGTATTAGGTGTTACCATTATTTTATTTAGTTTCATAGCCAATAATACGGTTATTGGCCGATATATCTATGCTGTTGGCGGTAATGCCCGTTCTGCAAAGCTTTCTGGTATTAATTCTGAATTGGTGGTCTTTATAGTACAACTCATTATGGGCGGCCTTACAGGTCTTGCTGGAGTTGTTTTCACTGGTTATATGAACTCTGCATTACCGCAGGCTGGTAACAACTTTGAACTGGATGCCATCGCAGCCTGTTTTATCGGTGGCGCTTCGGCAAGCGGCGGTATAGGTACAGTAATTGGTGCAATTGTCGGTGGCCTTGTCATGGCGGTAATAAACAATGGTATGTCGCTTATGAATATACAGGCCCAGTGGCAATATGTGGTTAAGGCTTTAGTTCTACTCTTGGCGGTATTCTATGATATTTATACCCGCCGTAAAACAGGGTTGGGTTGATATTTGCGTAATTGAATTAAAAAAAGGCTGTCCAAGATTTTTGGACAGCCTTTTTTTGCACCTACAGGCTGAAACAGCAAAATACCGCGATATCAGGAATGTAAATCTCTCGCTCTTTATACTGCTGCCGGATTGACCGTCAGGTTTTTTACCCAGCGTTCTTTTTTTAAATACCAGCGGGCAATAAGGTATTTTACCACGTCGGTAATCTTGATGATTCCAAACATAAGAACCGGTCCCATATTGGTTCCTAGGGTAAGTATAAATGCACCGGGAACAAAGAGGAGGGTGTTTACAGACACATCCACATACATACCTAAAGCGGTATCACCACCGGCTCTGGAAATAGCAAATTGGGCATTTAAAACAGTCCAGATTGGCATATACAGGGCAATAACCAGAACAAGCCCGCTCGTTATTAAACGGGCGTTGGGGGTAAGGTTTCCGAAAACTATAGGAATAAGCAAGGTTGATAGCACTGCCCCAATTCCTACAAAAATACCGGCAATAAAGGAGCCAAATTTTAGCCATGTTGCCCGGTTTCTGGCCTCATCGAGGCGACCAGCCCCTAATACTCCCCCCACAACAACCGCAGTTGCTGCATGAATTCCGCCAAAAACCAGGAAAAATACATTGGCAATGGTCCAGCCTGCTGCCATACCTGCAACAACCTCGGCACCGCCTCGGCTGTTATAGAGGGCGGTAACGACCGTTTCAGAAACAACCCAGGTGGTTTCTGAAAGGACCATCATGCCCGATTTACCCAGTATTTCTCCCATAAGTTTTGGTTTAATGTGATGCAATTTTCTAAAGGGAACATAAAATTCTATATTCCGGAGTTTAATGTACACAAGGAAAGCGGCTACTTCTACGAGGCGTGCAAAGATTGTTGCGATTGCTGCACCGGTAATTTCCAGCCGAGGTGCTCCAAAGTTACCGTAAATTAAAAGATAATTTCCGATAGTGTTTATGAGGGTAGAAACCACTGAGATTGCGAGGGGAATGCGGGGTAAGCCGATTTCCCGAAACGCAGTTCCAATGGCTGTAGATATGGCAATGGGAAACAAGGTAAAGGAAATTAAACGGAGATAGTTTGATCCTTCTGAAACAATTTCAGCCTGGGCAGAATTCCCCATGGTCATAACAGAGATAAGCTTTTCTGGAATGGCCCAAAGGATCACAAAATAGACTGCAGATATGATAAGGGCCATTATGGATTTAAACCGATAGGCCTGCTTCATCCCCTCTGCGTCATGGGCACCACGAAACTGGGCTAAATAAATACCGCCGGCACCACAAAGGGTCCAGAGAACGACGAGGTACACAAAATTAACCTGATTTGCCACATTTACCGCTGCCATCTTTGCGTCCCCAAGACCGGCAACCATAAAATTGTCGATTAAGGATACAAGACTCATAATAAGCTGCTGCATCATGACTGGCAGGGCAATTTGCAGGGCTTCTCGGTAAAAGGACCATGGACCTATTTTTTTCATCCTATTTGTTTGATACTACTTTACAAATGATTAGTCAACCGCAGTTTTTACTTTAAGAGGGATGTCCGAAGGCTTTTGGACAGCCCTCTTTTTTATATTTATTCCTTCTTTTTTGTAGATATACGGAAAGGAACATAGAGCGGGCAGAATGCAACCGCTGAGGTTAGAAGGAACACTACAGCAAGTATTCCCAAAATAACAGCAGCAACACCTGTAAGTTGGCCGGTAAGGATAAAAATACCGACAACCACAGCCAGTACAATCCGGATAATACGGTCAATTAAACCCATATTAGTCTGCATAAATACCTCCTATGGTAAATATATTGCATATATATAATATACGATATGTTTATGGAAAAGCAAATTATTTTATAAATATAAATAAGATATATATTTATAATATAAGCATTTTATTGTAAATTGTACTTTATTTTGCTTATAAAAATTCCTGGTTTGACAGATATATATATAAGTGGTTATAATATCGTGAAATCTTCTGTATTTATTATTTTTGTAAGGAGCAGACCGTGGCATCGGTCCATAACTATAAACGAATCGAAAACTCTCTGTTCAGAAAGACTAAAAATTTAGTTGTTTCTATAGGAAAGAGTGTTTTTTCCTTCTTTAAGAAGCTGGTTACTCTGGGAAATCGGCGTTATACAATAATGCTGGTCCCCCATTCAGAAAAACAGGTGTTCAACCTTCAGGTAAGCATATTTTCATTAACCCTGGTAGCTTTAATCTTTGCTGGTATCATTGGTGCCTTTTTCTGGTACGGGGCAGTGTATACTGACACAAAAGGTGCTTTAAATGCAAAGGATAGTAAATTAAAGGAAGCTCAGGCAAATTTAGACCAGCTCCGGGATGAAACAGCCCAGTTATTAAAATCTGCAAAAAACTTTGAAGCAGCCCTTTCAAATACACTTTCAACACTTGGAATCAATTCATCCACTTCGAATACAAATCAGAATCAAAGTCTCGGCGACCTTTCTTCTTTCTTCGAAGTAAAAGAAACTGCCCAGGGGACTTTAAAAGAAGTAAGTGAGATTCGTCGGCTTTCAGGGTATTTATCATCCGCCGCTGAACCGGTAAAAGAGCTCGGGGACCTCCTTAATTCACAGAGTTCTCTGTTAACCGACATCCCAAGTTTATGGCCAGTAAAAGGTGGTATTGGTCATATTTCGATGTATTTTGGTCAGAATGAAAACCCCTTTACAGGTCAATGGTATATTCATAAGGGGGTTGATATTTCTACCTATCGACAGGGCGATCCGGTAGTTGCATCCGCCGATGGTCAGGTTGTTACGGTCGATTATGATATTGGCGGTTTCGGAAATTACATTATCATTAAACATAAGCATGGATTTTATACCCGTTATGCCCATCTGCAGTCATTTAGAGTTCAGAAAGGCCAAAAGGTCCAACAAGGGCAGGTTATTGGATATATAGGCAATACGGGACTTTCAACTGGACCACATCTTCATTATGAAGTACATATCGGTTCAGATGTAGTTGATCCTCTGAAATATCTAAATATCCGTGCAAGTCTTGCCAGTGTTAAAAAATAACGGGAACACCTATGCCTGAAAAATCATTCGAAAATTTCTCAGTTAATACTATCGTAGGGCCGGGTACATATATTGAAGGCGATGTCTCATCGGCTGGTTTTACCCGTATCGATGGCTCACTTAAGGGGGACCTTGTTGTACAGGGGCGGGTGGTAATAGGTGAAAACGCCCGGCTTCGCAGCAATATTTCAGGAACTGCGGTTACCATCGGCGGCGTGGTTATAGGGGATGTGCTGGCAAATGAACGGGTTACGGTATTATCTACTGCGATCGTTCTTGGCAACATAATAACCTGCAGGATACAGATCGATGAAGGCTGTATCGTTCATGGTAATGTAGTAACCTGTTCATTTAAGGATGAATGGGAACAACGATGTGCAGCTTTTAAGGATGCTCGCAGCATCAGACGGGGTTAAATACTAGCCTATGGCAAAGGTTGATTTTCCGGAGAGCCAGACACCATTTTTTAATCCTACGTTGTATTCATCAACCCAAGCTGAATTAAAAAAACAGAAAAAGACCGGGAAGGCAGTTCCGGTTACACCCTTTACTAAACTACTGGAAACAGAAGATGAACCTGTTGTTACTTCGATTCCATTACCAGAAGGGCTTTCTGCTTCTGAAGCTTTGCAGTATTTATTAGACCAGGTACATACGGCGGGGGAAGAGCTGAAAGAAAAACCTTTTCATGATCAAATATTACGTTATAAAGAGGCGGTGAGAAATTTTATTAAATATGTAGTTGACAATACCTATACAGTGGAAGAAAAAATGAGTGGTACCAACATTTTAAAAAGAAAGAAATTTACCATTATTCAGGTAATTGATAAAAAATTGGATCAACTGGCAGCGGGTATTCTTGCTGGCCAGGCGAACCAGATTCAGATACTTTCAAAATTAGATGAAATTAAGGGTTTATTAATCAATTTATTGCAATGAGGAACTATTATGAATCAAGATATACAGCATAATGAATACCATGGGGATGATTTTCATCATCTTGAAGATCCTTCTTATGGGGAATTTTCCGACTCTACCGGAATAGCCGTACCAATGGGGGACGGCAGTGAACCCTTAGATCCGTCCCTTCCTGTCTATAGACTCAGGCTCCCTTATTCTCATGAGACCTTTCATGCGGTTTTTTCTGCCGAACCGCTTAATGTGGGGACCATGGTTATTGTACCAACCCGATATGGTAAAGATATTGCCCAAATTATTGGGCTTGTTGAAAATAAAGGCACATTTACCAGCGGCGAAGTAGTCCGTATTGACAGGATTGCTACCCCCGATGACCTGGCGAAAACTCAGCAGAATGCAGAGAAAGAGAAGGAAGCCTTTTCTATATGTCGGGAAAAAATTGCTTCCCATCGGTTAGACATGAAACTGGTTTCGGTTCATTACCTGCTGGAAGAATCTAAAATTCTATTTTTCTTTACCGCAGAGAGCCGGGTGGATTTTCGTGAACTGGTTAAAGATCTGGTAAGTATTTTTAAGACGAGAATTGAACTACGGCAGATTGGTGTACGGGATGAATCTCGGATTGTCGGTGGTTTAGGAGTTTGCGGCAGAGGGTATTGCTGCCATACAGTTTCAGATAAGCTTAAGCCCGTTTCCATAAAAATGGCAAAGGACCAAAATCTGTCTCTTAATTCGATGAAAATTTCAGGGCCCTGCGGTCGGCTTCTCTGCTGTCTGGCTTACGAATATTCATTTTATAATGAAGCACGACGACAGTTACCCCAGGAAGGCTGCAAACTCATCTGGCAGGATACAAACTGGAAGGTCACTGAGGTGGATCCTGTGGGCGGGAAAATCAAGATTGTCTGTGAAGACGGCCGACAGATCTATTTGCCTGTCAGCCGTTTTGAAAAACAGGATGGCCGCTGGCGCCTTATTGATCTTTAAAGGACGATCTGGCAACTCCAATCAACCCAAGGGAAGTGCCGTCGAAGGGTGAACCTGAAAAGTCCGAATAATATTCGATATCTTTAAAGCCCGTCTTTTGCAATAATTCTGAGAGTTCCCTTTGCCGTGCCGGATATAAACGGGTAGTATCCTGAAATACTATATGTCCTGTGGATGAATAGAGAGCAGCGTTAAACAGGAGGGCTTTTTCACCTGTAACAGGTTCATAGTGACGAACAAATCGACAACGGCTGGTAACTACATCGGGAAGTCCTGGCAGTTTTTTATCAAGAACCAGATCATAATTAATAACCTGGAATATAAAGGGAGATCCAGGTTTAAGCAGCTTCTGGACTTCTGTAAAAAACGCCCCAATTTCATGTGCATCTTTAAGATGCACCAGGGTATTCCCCAGACAAAGAATAGCATCAAGATTTGCGGGTGGAAAATAATCGGCCACTTCGAGCATATTCATCTGTAAAAAGCGGCCATTGGTTTTTGGTTCCGGATTTCGCCGGTTAGCGCTCTGAATCATGGCCGGATTAAGATCGATACCAGTTACAAAGTAGCCCTTTTTAATAAGTGCTACCGCAGTTGTACCGGTTGCGCATCCTACATCGAGGATCTTTTGGACCTGTCCCGACTGTAATGGTACAATCCTTTGAATAAAATCTATACGTTCCTGTTCCAGGGGAAAAATATCATCATAGTATTCTAAGAGATCTTCATAAAACTGATTCACCGTTTCATTCTCCTTCCATTACTATAGTATCCCAGGGGGGAATTATCCTGCCATATATCCGTTTTTTCTTAGGTGTATGATTTAATAATACTGTTACATTGTTCCCATCATGGCTCGTTCTTTTTATTTCCTCTATCCCCAGTCCTAAAAAGCGGGGTTCAAGGCCAGCCTGTTTCAGGATCGTTTTATACAAGAAAAAGGTTGTTGTAGCATCCGGAGAGGTTCCCAGATACCAGACAGAGCCGGCTCCAAATTTGTTGCAGGTAATAGCCGGTTTTCCTGAATAGTGTTTTCTTTTATCATGATACCGGGCTATGACCTGTGCTGTGTCGGTCTCAATAATATCAGCCCATACTTCGCCTTTACATGGCATGAAGGTTGAGATCAGTCGATGAATAAGGCTGTCCATAAGTGAGAGTCTTACCGATCCCTTGCCAAGGGCTTCGAAGCTCCGGACCTGAACACCCGCCAATTCGCGGAAGAGGCCTGGGAGGACCCGGTCAGTATTCCAGTTGTCCCGATTCCGGCTGCCGGATCTCCAGCCAAGTACCAGATGTCCGCCCTGGGCTACCCAGTTAGTAAGTCTGATGACAAAAGCCTCATCGGTGAGTTCGTAGAGGGGGAGGGAGATGAGCTTATAGTTTTCCAGAGTAACAGATCGGGTACTTTTGATATCACCAGTGACATTATAAATCACATAGGGGGCAAACCAGCGGGCAAGTTCTGCATCGTAGCCGACCTGCATATATGGAGCGGGACGCATTTCCATGCCAAGAGAGAGGGGCTGTTCCCGGATAAGCCGGGAGCTGTCACGGTCATAAACAAGGCAGACCCTGGCTGAAATCGGTTCTGATGCAAAGGTTTTTAATACCGGCGAAAGGGTTTGCATGTTCTTAATGATATGCCGTTCCCGTTCTGTTTCGACATTATCCGTATCCCGGATACCATAACAGAGTTGTTCCTGAGCAAAGGGGGCAGTACGCCATCTGAAATAGAAAATTGCATTGGCACCCCGGGCTATGGCCTGATTGGTCCAGAGGACAACCTGTTCAGGGGGTGGCAGATGACCCAATTGGGTGTGGCCCTGAATGCCTGAAAATTCTTCCATAACCTTAAAGGTTCCTGATGGATGCAGTCCTCTAACATAGGAGAGTACATAGGAGGTAAAGAAATAGGGGAGGCTTTCATCCTGATTTCCCCAGACCGGGTAATTATCCCACCCGGCGGCATCCATGGTTCGAACCATGTCTTCCATATCAATACACTGTGAAAGGGGTGCGGGATAAAGATTGGTGGTTATAAATTGATGGGGAAGGGTTTTTTCTCGGATGATACGTACCTGGGTTTCTGCCCATAAAACGGCCGTATCTGAAGAAAAACGGTCGTAATCTAAGAGGAGGGCCGGGTTATGGCTTGTGGCAACCTGCTGTCGAGGCAAGGGTATCTGGTCAAAACGGCTGTAGGTGCTACCCCAGAAGATGGTTCCCCACTTTTCATTAAGATTCTCTATCGTAGTATACCGTTCCGCAAGCCAGCGATGCCACGCGGCCCGGCAATGGTCACACACACAGTGGTCTGAACCTTCATGCCCTATTTCGTTATCAATCTGCCATCCAATCACCACCTGCTTATTACCATAATGGTCCGCTATGGCCTGAACCAGACGCCGGGCCGCTTCCTGGTAGCTTGGGGCATTCATGCAGCCCATACGGCGGCAGCCGAAGTCCCGGCTGAGACGGGATGGATGGACCGCAAGGACCGTCGGGTCCTGATCCACGAGCCATGCGGGCATAATAGCCGTAGGAGTTCCAAGCACTGCACGCAGGTTGTAGCGTTCAAGCAGCTCTAGTACCTCATCGAAAAAGGTAAAGTCATAGGTCCCCAGCTTTGGCTCAAGAATGGGCCAGGCAAATTCCATAATACGGACCGCATGAAAGCCCTGTGCTGCCATTCGTTGTACATCCGATTCCCAGAGGGTTTTTTCCCACTGTTCCGGATACCAATCAACACCCCAAAGTAATGTTTGTGACATGAAATACTCCTGCTGCAGTAAACATTATGTTCATATTGCGGCAAACGCGGTATCTGGTTATTATAGCACAGGTTTTGAGGGAGGAGTGTAATGGCCCATTGTATCGTTGAAGAAGCTGAAGCCATCCTGGATAGGGAATTTCCGGTTTTAGATAAGGGATTTGTACGGCTTGTGGATTATCTTGGTGGTGATGAACGGGTGGTCCAGGCTGCACGGGTCTCCTATGGTGCGGGAACAAAGAGCTACAGGGAAGATGCGGCTTTAATAGATTACCTGTTGCGGAATGAACATACTTCTCCCTTTGAACAGGTGGTACTTGCCTTCCATATAAAACTTCCCATTTTTGTGGCCCGTCAGATGATTCGTCACCGGACTGCACGGCTTAATGAAATTTCCGGGCGTTATTCAGTGATGAAAGATGATTTTTATGTACCCGCTCTGGAAGATGTGGCTTTGCAGAGCAGTGATAACAAACAGGGGCGATCCGAAGAACCCCTGGCCCCTGAGGCTGCTGAGGCGGTCCGGGATCTTCTGTCTCTTGGTCAAAAAGAAGCCTATGATGACTATATGCGTCTTGTAAATCAGGGATTGGCACGAGAGCTTGCCCGGATTAACCTGCCCCTATCGTTATATACAGAATGGTACTGGCAGATGGATTTACATAACCTCTTTCACTTTCTTAAGCTCAGGCTCGATGCCCATGCACAAAAAGAAATACGGGCCTATGCTCAAGTTATGCTGGAGATAACCAGAAAAGTAGCACCCCGCTGCTGCGAATCCTTTGAACGGCATATTTTAGGCGGTGTGCGGTTTTCTAAAGAAGAACTGGCAGAATTGAAGCGGCGCCTGGAAAGGGGTGGCGGGGGAGCCTCTGCTGCGGCTGATGAAGCTGCTTCTGCGCCGGCTGGCGAGCCTTTGACCGGCAAGGCCCTTGAGCGATTTGAAGAAAAGCTTCGTTCAGGCCGGCAATTATAGGCTGAAGTGCTGTTGAGCTGCTTGCTATAGAAGTTCCGGCCCCAGATTTTGTCGCCCTTATAACAGTTCGGGCCGATATACCAGCTGTTCGATTTCATCAATATTATTTTTTAATATTTCCAGCAGTTCAGGATTAAACTGGCCTGCCAGGTTCCGATCATCACCCTTAAAGATGATGTTCAATGCGGTCTCTCTGTCATAGGCTTCTTTGTAGATGCGGGTTGATCGGAGGGCATCGTATACATCTGCCAGGGCGGTTATTTGGGCTTCTATGGGGATCTGATGTTCCTTTAAACCAAAGGGGTAACCCTTTCCGTCCCAGCGTTCATGGTGATACATGGCAATATTTCGGGCTACTTCAAAAAAGGGTCCTTCCAGTAATTGCGAAGAATAGACCGTATGTTTTTTAATAAGTTCAAATTCTTCTGCACTCAGTTTACCTGTTTTCTTTAATAAAAGGGGGTCGATAAATATTTTCCCCACATCATGGAGCCCTGCAAAGGAAATGATTTCCTCAATCTTTTTGCGGGGTAAATTCATTTTTCGGGCAAAATAACCGGACAGTATGGAGACCCGGGTGTTGTGCTGTCCTGTCTCCGGATCATACTGTTCAACGATCTTTGCCAGTTTTGATGAAAAGTTATAGTAGGCCCGTTTCATGATTTCTGTATGGATACGGATACGGACAAAACCTCGGGCCAATTCCGCAAATGAAAGGCACATTCTGCGGGCCAGGGGGGTAAAATTAGTAGGTTTTCCCTCGGCTATATCCAGCATGAAAAGGATTGTGATTTTTTCATCCACAGGAATAGTAAATAAGATGGTGGATTTTACCGGCTGAAAAGACTTTTTGATGATTTTATAGATCTGCTCTGGCATTTTTGCCCGCCAGAGGGCATGAATGTTAGGTAGTTCGATGATGTGTTTTTCTTCTTCCAGCAGGAACCATTGTTTTTTCATCTTTTTAGAGAGGATCGCCTGAATATGATGCCCGAAAGATGAGATAAAAGTAAGATTATCTCCCTTTATGAAGGCAATACTCCCGTAATCTGCCTGGTCTACGAGACGCAGCAGCACCAGTAAGAGCTGGTTAAAAAAGACAGGAAGCCGGACTGAGCTATCGCCAAATTGCTGGGAAATAGAAAGCAGTTGCCGTATCTTTTCCTGCAGTGCGGATATTTCTTCATAGCTGTAAATGAGTGATTCATTAATATTCTGCAGTGCAATTTTTTGCTGGGTAAGGCTTTGATATTTACCGGCAAGTTTTAAAAATGCCTCGAAGGTTTTTTTACTTGAATCAGAAAAGACAGTTCTTTTTCCCTTAGGAATATCAACGGCAAGGATAATCTGTTCACCTTCGTCGATGGAATAGGTACCGATTAAGGCTTTTTCTACCTTTCCCAATACGTCATTGGTCGTTTTTCTAACTATTTCAGGGGTATCGGTTCTTAGGCACTCTAAAAATGAGTTCACCTCATTAACTGAAGAACCCTGGGCATTACACCATTGGCTTTCAAGTTTGAGATTAAGCAGTTGTTCAAGCTCATGACCGATAGATGCAACAAAATACCAACGTTCGGGGTTCCGGATGCTCACCGTACCCTGGGTAGCCTCCGGAATAAGCGAAAGGGCGACCTCAAGTAAACGATGGTAATATAATTCGGGGTCCCAATCATACCAGTCTAGTTCCAGAAGCAAATCCAGAATAACCTGGGTTGAACTGGCAGATTCATGTACAACTTCCATAATTAACTCACAATACTTTTAGTATACTCTATATTTAAGATTTTTTGGATATTTTTAATATTTTTGTTGGATTTCACGTAATTATTAAGAGGCCCCTCAAATGATTACAGCTTTTGATTATTCTTCCGTACTATCCAGGAGGCTGGGTAAAAACGAAACACTTTAAGAAATCCAAAAAATCAATTTATATTATCATGTTTTTAAAGAAATTTCTACTCTATCAATATAGCCAATTTTCTTGACGTCCTGAGAGACAGGGCTTATGCTTTTTATCAGGAGAATGGGATGAAGAAACTCTCTATAAAGCTGATTTTATTCGTCGGGATAAGTATCATCATGGTCGCCCTTTCTATTGGGGCGACGGCTTCTTTCTTTTTATACAGGCTTGCGAATACTAATGCCCAACATTTAGAAACCATGTTGATGGGGAAATATGACGAAGAGATCCGCTGGCAGACTGAACAGGCAAATACCATGCTGAATGCCATAGGAAAGCTGCGGGACGAGGGTAAAATAGATAAGGATATGGCTTTTCGTTAGCCCAGACACTGATGAACAGCCTTCGGTATGGAAAAGATATGAATAAAAAAATTGAGGGGCAGACCGACAGTATCAGCTGAACCTCCTCTGCGGTTGAGCAGATTGTGCGGAATATTGAGTCCCTGGCCTTACTCGTCGAAACCCAGGCTGCGAATGTAACCGAATCTTCCGCCTCTATTGAAGAGATGGTCGGCAATATTCGTTCGGTAAGCAATAATCTTTCCCGTGCCTCTGAACAATTTAGTGAACTGGTGGAAGCTGCCCGGATTGGCCGTGAAAAACTGGACAGTGTGTCCCAGAGTGCCCAATCGGCCCAGACCCATTCGGATCATCTGGTAGAAGCCAACAGCATCATTCAATCTATTGCGAGCCAGACAAATCTTTTAGCAATGAATGCGGCTATAGAGGCAGCCCATGCAGTGGATGCCGGCCGGGGTTTTACAGTAGTTGCAGAGGAAATTAGAAAACTAGCTGAAAATGCGGCCCATCAATCTAAGGATATTGCAGGGAATCTAAAGGAAATTAAACAAACCATTGATCTTGTGGTGCAGACTTCGAGCGATGCAGGGCAGGCCTTTGGTAATATTGAAACTCTCGTACATCGGGTAGAGAACCTGGTTCAGGAGATCCAGCAGGCAATGCAGGAACAGAATACGGGGAACCAGCAGGTCCTTGAGTCTCTTAAAAATATGCAGAATATCACCATGGAAGTAAAAGATGGTTCCCGGGAAATGAAAGAAGGGTCTAACCAGATCCTGGAAGAAATGAAGAATCTTAAAGATTCGAGTCACCTCTTGGTAGATCAGCTTGAGATTATTTCACGAAATACTGAAAAGATTATTTCCGTATCTCAGGAAACGGAAATCATTTCGGAAAAGAATATAGAGGCAAGCTATAAGCTGTCCAGCATAGTTGGACAGTTTAAATGTGAGGGCTAATTCCTGAGAATTGGCATTGAAAGAACCTCTACAAATGTAACCTCTGTTATTAACAGCTCCGGAATGTACTGGAGCTGGTTTTTATATTGGAGGCTCTTTAAAAACTCAGGAAGTTTTGAAAGAGTAACCTTAGATGTATGTGGTTTTTGCAAAAGTAACAGACTTTTGCAAAAACCACATTGATTTTAAAATTGTTTTCTGGTATATATACAGAGTCTGGTAAACTATCTTAATATTATTATCTTTTATAGCAGTAAATCATGGTTATGTCAGGTTCACGCCATCCCGACCATGGGAGGGGGGAACTTTGACTTTTTCTTTACTAATAGTAATCATTTTTATTTTCATTAATGTAATAATCGGAACTTTAGTTTCACCAAAGAAAATAATCAATAAAGAACAATTTACCCTTGCCGGAAGATCCCTGGGTGGTCTTCTTTTATTTTCTACTATGGCAGCAACCAATTTTTCTGCCTTTACGATTTTTGGCTTATCCGGGGCTGGTTATAGAATCGGCTGGGCTTATTATCCTGCAATGGCTTTTGGAACAGGTTTTATGGCCTTAAGTTTTATTTTGCTTGGGATTCCTATGTGCCGACTATCCAGAACTTATGGATGGATTTCGCCTTCTCAGTATATAGATGCGCGTTATAAAAGTACTGGTTTATCGAAATTATATACATTTGTTTTAGTAATTATTACCATACCGTATATTGCAATACAGGCTCGATCTGGAGGTTTATTAATTCAATCAATATCAGGGTTTTCTTATCCCGTCAGTACAGCCATAGTGGTTTTTCTAGTGATGCTGTATGTATTTAGAGGCGGAATGAAATCAGTTGTATACACCGATCTGTTGCAGCTGATTACCCTGGTTGTAATTTCTGGTCTTGCATTTGCGATAATTGCATTAGGTGCTAAGAAGATTGATATTGATTTACATAATCCTTTATTGCAGAACCGCAGCGGTGCGAATGATAATTTTCCCATTTCTGCATATCTTTCTACCATGGCGCTCTGGTTTTTAGCAGATCCCATGTTTCCTCAATTGTTCCAACGATTTTTTAGTGCACGAAATGAAAAAGCTTTGGTAAAGACCGCCATGTTTTATCCAGTAATTACGGCAATTCTGTTTTTTATGACAATTGGTGCTGGAGTTTTTGGAGCAGTAATAATTCCTGGGCTTTCTGTCTCTGAAAGTGATCAGATATTTATAAAAGCTGCTGGGAAGATTGGAGGATCCTGGCTTACGACGTTGCTATCTCTTGCCGGACTTGCTGCTTTACTTTCAACAATGGATAGTCAACTTCTTTCAATCGCAACTATCAGTACTGAAACATTTTTCCCAAAAAGATTTAAGACCGTTAAAGCACAAAAAATAATGGTTATTCTGATTGTTGTTTTTGGATATTTGGGTGCACTGTATCCCATTAAATCTATCCTGGAATTTCTTTCATCGACTGCCTTTCCTGCGTATGCGATTATGGCTCCACTCTTCTGGGGAGGTATATATTTTAATATTGGCAAAAAAAGTGCTTTTATGGCTTTGGTCAGTGGAATCATGCTCGTACTGGCCGAATTTTGGGGATGGAAACCTCAGCTTTTTCCTGCGGTAATTTTTAACATGTTTTTTCAGATAGCTGTTATTATAACAGGCATGCTCTTGTTTGATCGCCAAAGAACTAGATCCGAATTTTTGATACCGCTAGATACAATACTTTCGCGAAAACAGATATTTTTATTTACATTAGTATTTGTATTGGCTATTGATATTTGGAATTACAATA
>JAAYUZ010000140.1 GCA_012517385.1 Treponema sp.
AGCTTATTCATCGCTGAAAGGCTCATGCTCGAAAAGGCGGTGGTAAGACTCACCCCGATGGTCATGATGGCCGTATTGGTAAGATTGTTCGTAACTGCCAGGGTGGAACAGATTCCAAGGACCTGGATAAAAATTGGGTTATTCCACCAGAGATTCTGCAACAGTATTTCCGAAACGGGGCCCCGTTTTTTTGCTGCACTCATTTAAGACCTCCCTTATCCCGGAGGGATTTAAAAAGGCTAATTTCCTTATTTACCATATCCTGAACCGCCTGGCTCGTCCGGGAAGCCCCGGTTACCGCATCTAGCTGGCTGTTCTCCGGGTCAGGGTCCCCCTTCCCGCTTCCCTGGAGGACCGCAACACCCTCAGGCCCGATTTTTTCACCCCTGAACTGGGCTTTGAACCAGGGCTCATCTATACGCCCTCCAAGACCGGGGGTCTCATTATGGGAAACAATCTGGAAACCCTCTATCCGTTCAACCCGTTCATCCACCGCAAGAATGGCCCGGATCGTTCCCCAGAGACCGGGACCGGCGACCTTTGCGGCATAGCGGGCCTGGCCTTCCACGGTGGCCTTATACACAGGGCCCTGGTCCGTATTTAGGGTCGAGACCTGGGCATCGTAGAGACTGTCCACCTGGTCTGAGGATGTATAGGCAATACCAAGGGCTGAAAGGATCGCCGATCGCTCCGTAAGCCGATTATTGGATGCTACCCTATCCATAGTGAGTTCATTGGCTAAGGCAAGGAAAAAGACAAAGACAATACAGATAATAAAGGTAAAAAGCACCGTATAGAGCATGCCGTCCCGTTTCATTTAGTGCCTCCTGAGTCTTTCGCTGTAACAGATGGAGCAGCCGGAGCGGCTGAAGGGCCGCCCTGTTTCGCCGGAGCAGCCGTTGCCGGGGCACCTTTTGCCGCTGGAGCGGCTCCAGGTTTTGCCGGAGCAGCCTTGGCCTTGTTACCTCCGACCAGGTCATCAAAAAGGGAGGCCGCCGTATTTGCCAGGAGAACCGCAAAACTGGTTCCCTCAGGGAAGAGGGAGAAACTTCGGATTAATACCACCGAAATGCCGATAACAATCCCGTAGAGCCACTGGGCCAGGGGCTTTTTGGGGGCACTCACCGGATCGGTGGCCATAAAGACCGCCACAAAGAGGAAGCTGCCCACGAGGAGGGACTCCATCGGCAGGACCCGGCTTACACCGGCCAGGAGCAGAATGCCGTTCAGAACCACCGCTGACCCGATGGTAGAAACCATGAGCCGCCAGCTTGCGGTCTTTGTGGCCACCAGGTATATCCCCGCGAGCACAATGAGGATGACAGAACTTTCACCCATGGACCCCATCCTGAAGCCCAGGATGGCATTCAGCACCGAAAGGGGCTCTCCATGACGGAGCTGGGCCAGCGGTGTAGCCGCCGTCATTCCATCAACAGGATAACCCCAGAGTCCTGCGGAAGCCCCAAAGGCACCGGGCTGTACAAAGCCGGCCTGCATGATGGTGGCAAAGGAAATGTATACAAAGAGCCGCCCTGCAATGGCCGGGTTAAACACATTACGCCCAAACCCGCCGTAGACCTCTTTTGCCATGAATACGGTAAAGAGGATTCCCACCGCTACAATCCAGAGGGGCACCACCGGCGGCATGGAAAGGGTATATAAGGCGCAGGTCACAAGGACCGCTTCGCTCACCTTTTTACCCCGTTTTTTTTCAAAAAGGTATTCGACCAGAATCCCCAGAGGGAACACCACCAGGGCGGTCAAAACCGGACGTAATCCATATAAATAGATAGAAAACAGAAAGATGGGCGCAAGACTATACAGAACCTTGCGCATAATCGGTTGTTTTTGAAACAAGGTATCCTCCTATCGGATACCAGTATAATGGGGAACAAAAAATTATCAAGCTATTTTTATTTATTTTAGGAATTATTATGAGAATACCAATCAGCGTTTAAGAGTCCACCCC
>JAAYUZ010000141.1 GCA_012517385.1 Treponema sp.
CGTTGAAGGTATAGATCCACCGCCCGCTGTAAGAAGCCATCGGTGGCGATATCTGAACTTTGTTTTGCCTGTTCGTACAGGCCCTGCAGTTTTGGGGGAATAATCAGCATCCCAAGCCGCAAGCCGGGTAAAAGTACCTTGGAAAAACCCCTGACATAGATGACCCGATTCTGCTGGTCTACGGATTTTATATTTAAAGGATCCGGGACTGCATCAAAATAGAGATCCGATAAAAGATCGTCTTCTAAGATATAAAAATCATACCGTTCAGCCAGTTCCAGGAGCCGGTATAACTCGACTTTTCCCCAGCTATAGGTGGTTGGGGTCTGGAAGCGGCTCTGCATATACAGGAGCCTCGGTCTGGTCTGTTCTAAACGGGCTTCCAGTATATCCATATCCATCCCATTAGGATTCAGTTCAATTGAAATTGTATCCGCCCCGCGGGACCAGAAGGCTCCCAGGGCTCCTCTATAGGTGGGGTGTTCCACAATGACCTGGTCCCCGCTGTGAAGCAGCGCTTTCGCGGTCAGGTCAATGCCCTGTTGAGCCCCAGAAACAACCCAGATTGCGGAGGGATCGGCGGATATGTGGACAGTTTCTTTTACATAGCGGGAAAGGGTCTGCCGAAAGGGTTCCCAACCAGCGCTATGCTGGTATTCAAAGGCCCAGCCCCCATCGCGGTCCAGTACTTCAAGTACAATTTCTTTGAATTGGCCTACGGGAAATAGGTCCGGCGAGGGGGTTCCTGCTGCCAGATCTGCTATCTTTTCATCCTTGAAATGATTATATGAAAGGTCTGTCCCAATATCAAAAAGGCTTTTTTTATGTTTTGCATAGACACCGCTTCCTGGCCGGGAACGGACCCAACCTTCCTGTTCCAGGATGCGGTACGCCGAAACCACCGTTGCAGGATTAACCTGGAGGGCGTGAGAAAGCCGTCGGATCGAAGGCAGCCGCTCCCCATCTGTAACTTCACCGCGGATGATTGCCTGCCGAAGTTTGTCCGCCAGTTGCAGATAGAGGGGGTTTTCGCTGTCTTCATTTAAACCAAGGTTGCTATATCTCATGACATCCCCCAAAAATGGTGTAAACTGTATCGGTACTGTATTGACACATCCTTGCCTTGTGATGGATATTCTATACAGGGAGTGAATTAAATGGAAGATAGATTTGAAATTAACCGTGATCTGGCTCGGATGCTTAAGGGCGGTGTGATCATGGATGTGGTGAATGTGGAGCAGGCAAAAATAGCGGAAGCCGCAGGTGCAGTTGCGGTTATGGCTCTGGAACGGGTTCCTTCGGATATCCGGAAACAGGGCGGTGTAGCCCGGATGAGTGATCCTGCCATGATAACTGAAATTAAGAATGCGGTCAGTATTCCGGTGATGGCTAAATGCCGGATTGGTCATTTCATTGAGGCCCGAATTCTAGAGGCTCTTGGTATCGATTATATTGATGAAAGTGAAGTGCTTACTCCGGCGGACGAGTCCTACCATATTGATAAAAAAAGTTTCCGTATTCCCTTTGTCTGCGGAGCCCGCGACCTGGGCGAAGCCCTTCGGCGTATCGGTGAAGGGGCTGCCATGATCCGCACCAAGGGCGAAGCCGGTACGGGCAATGTGGTTGAGGCTGTCCGGCATTTAAGAACCGTTAATGACGGTATCCGCAGACTGCAGGGCCTGCCCCGGGAAGAACTGATGACCGCCGCCAAAGAGCTGGGTGCTCCCTATGATCTGGTCTGCTATGTAGCCGAAAAGGGCAAACTCCCGGTGGTAAACTTTGCCGCAGGCGGTGTGGCTACCCCCGCCGATGCGGCCCTGATGATGGCCCTCGGTGCTGACGGGGTCTTTGTCGGTTCCGGTATCTTTAAATCTTCCGACCCGGAAAAACGGGCCAAGGCAATCGTTAAAGCCGTTACCTACTGGCAGGATGCAAAGGTCCTGGCGGAAGTTTCCGCTGGACTTGGGGAACCCATGAGTGGCATCGATCTGCGGGACCTGGCTCCCCAGGAACGGCTTGCTGAACGGGGCTGGTAAATGAAACGGATTGGGGTATTGGCCCTGCAGGGTGGTGTGGCTGAGCATGCGGATATGCTCAAGCGCATCCCCGATGTGGAACCTGTACTGGTTAAAACCGCTGAAGAACTGGAGGCTACGGATGCCCTTATTATTCCCGGCGGAGAAAGTACTGCGGTGGGAACCATACTTACCCATGACAGTAGAGGCCAGGCCCTGCGGGATCTGCTGGTATCCCGGATAAGGCAGGGTTTTCCCGTATGGGGTACCTGTATGGGTGCTATATTGCTTGCCAGGAATATCCGTAATGACCATCGGCGGCACCTGGCGGTCATGGATATAGAAGTCCACCGGAATGCCTATGGCAGCCAGCTGGATAGTTTTACCGTCTCAGAGCCAATACTTGGTTTGGATGGTGGACCCTTCCCCATGGTATTTATACGGGCACCGGTTATTTCCGAGGTAGGTCCGGGAGTTCAGGTTCTTGCCCGTCATAAGGGGCAGATTGTAGCCTGCAGACAGGATAATCTGCTTGCCTCTACCTTTCACCCGGAATTAACCGAAGATGATCGGTTCCATCGCTATTTTGTGTCCTTTTTACAAATAAAATAAGGTTGCATTATATCCCCTTTTCGGTAATAGTTATTACATATGAACAAAGTAAGAACTCGGAAAAGGGGAATATTTACCATCATCCTGGTGGTGATGTTCTTCTCAGTGTTTATACCCCTTTCTTTAACCCTTGTGCTTTGGCGTTTCGTGTATTGGGGGACGACCACCAGAGCCTTGGGGCTTTCAGAGATTGAAACCGCATTAAACGGCGCTACCCAGCTCCTTACCATGTACAGTCCTCTGACTGGAAGTATTCCGGATACCGCCGGTTTTGCCCAGTTAAAGCGGCTTTTAAACGGTCCTATTGTTTCCTTTCGTTTTGGTCCCTTTTCTGCTGATGAATTGCAACTATTTTTACGAGACTATCTGGAAACAAAAAATATATTTGTTTCAGAATCGATAATTACAGATAGTTCCGGCCGGGAAATCGGTCAGCGGAATGCAGATGGGGGCTGGGTTCTCAGCGCCTCTGACTGGGTTGGAAAGGGTGCATTCAAGTGGGATTCCCTCCCTGAACCTGAGCGCCGTGCCTATGCGAATGCTGAAAAGTTTATGCAGGTTTCCCGGGATATTTCAAAGGCGGTGGTGCGCCTGGGTACCACTGGCTATTTATGGGCAATCAGCGCGGTAACCGAGAGGGGACAGCATTGTTATGAATTGATTCATCCCCAATTGGAAGGCATTGATATTACCAATGTAACAAATAATAAAAATATTCCCGTAGGGTATGAAATAGCCACCCTCAGGGGCAAATTACTCAATGCCGGTTCTGAAAACTATCTCTCAAGGAGTGACATAGTCCGTTATGATTACAGCTGGAAAAATCCTGAGGAAACCAGGGAACGGAATAAAATTGCTCTGCTCAGATATATAAAAAGCCATAATCTGGTACTTGCTGCAGGACTCTATGAGGATGAATATTTAAAACCCGCCCAGGCGGCGGAACAGCTTTTTGTATTAATTACAATGTTCATGGCAGCAATTATATATCTATCCATGTTCTTGTTCATCAGGAAGCTTTCTAAAAGTCTTAACACTTTAACTAGGTATGCAGAGCTCACAGCCATGGCTGACGGAACGGTTCACCGGCTTGCGCCTACGGGTTTCCATGAACTGGACCAGCTTTCTGAAAGCCTGAGTGTCATGGAAAATGAGATACTTAAACGGGAAACTAATCTTGTACATGAGTTAAAAGAAAAGGATGTTCTTATACAGGAGGTCCATCACCGGGTAAAGAATAACCTTTCGGTGCTCATCAGCATGATTTCTTTACAGCTCCAGCAGGTACAAAGCGATGAGACCAGAGATGCCTTGACCCAGCTTCAGGGCCGTATCACATCCATGGCCATTGTGTATCAGCAGCTCTTTGGTGCGAATCAATATACCCATCTTCCTTTTGATGAATATATACAGGGAATGCTGTCCTATTACCAGAGTGGTTATAACGGTGGGTATCTTGACCGAAAGGAATCCCTGGCGCCCTGCGAGATTGAATTGGAACGGGCTGTTCCTCTGGGCCTGATAATAAATGAACTCATTTCCAACGCCTATACCCATGGAATTCCTCTGCATCGTCCCGCTGTACTGAGGATTTCTTTAGATAGGGATGAGCAGCATACTATATTTTTTATGATTCAGGATAACGGACCGGGCTTTAAAGCAGATGTGATAGAAAAAACAGGGATGCTCCTGGTGCGGGCCCTCTGTGCACAGCTGCACGCAGAGCTCCTCATTGAAAGTCCTTTGGATTCAGAAGGGGGCTGCCGGATTACGCTGCGTCTTCCCTATAAAACTACCTGAGAGAAGGGGGCAGCCCGTTCCAGCACCTGGCGGATGACGATATGTTCTGGTTTAAGGAGCCCCGGGTCTTCTTCTAAAATGACAAAGGCATCCTGCCGGCACACCTCAAGGAGGTCAGCGTCCTGCACCGGATCTGCAAGGCCCAGACTCAGATACCCCGACTGTTCTATACCGGCAATCTGACCGGGACCCCGCAATTTAAGGTCCTCCTCTGCAATGCGGAACCCATCACTATGTTCAAGCATTACCCGGAGGCGCTGCTTGCCCTCTTCGGTTAAGGTGTCCGTATAGACCAGAAAACAATAGGCCTGATCAGGTCCCCGGCCAACCCGACCGCGGAGCTGATGAAGGGCAGAAAGTCCAAACCGTTCTGCATGTTCGACCACCATACAGGTTGCATTGGGCACATCTACCCCAACTTCTACTACACTGGTAGCCACAAGAATTTGTATTTCGCCTCTGCGGAATCTATTCATGGTCTGACGTTTTTCTTCTTCATCCAGGCGGGAATGGACCAGAGCAATCCGGTATTCGGGGAAAATTTCCCTGGAAAGCCGTTTTGCCATGGCTTCTGCATTCTTAAGAGTTCCATTGTCTGGCCGATCCGAGTCACCTTCGATGAGGGGATACACAAAGTAGGCCTGGTGGCCCGCCTGTAATTCCCTGCGAACAAAGTCGTATACTTTTTTTTCATTAGATTGTCTGGCTAAATGGGTCTTAACAGGTTTTCTTCCCGGAGGCAGGTCTGAGATTACCGAAACATCCAGGTCTCCAAAGACTGTTAATGCCAGGGTGCGGGGAATAGGGGTAGCGCTCATCATCAATAGATCCGGATTATCACCCTTAGCCAAAATAGCGCTTCGCTGAAGTACCCCAAACCGGTGTTGTTCATCAATAATAACAAGTCTGAGCTTGTGATATCCTACATCGGAGGAAAAAAGGGCGTGGGTTCCGATAACAAGGTGTATCTGGCCGGTTTTTAATGCGGTAAGGAGGGCATTGCGGCCCGCCGCTTTTATGTTGCCGGTTAAAAAGGCTACTGAAAGTCCCAGGGGTTCCAGGAGCTTTGCGGCGTTTTCCGCATGCTGGCGGGCCAGGAGTTCGGTGGGGGCTAACAGGGCCGCCTGTCCCCCCATTTCTATAGCCCTCAGGGCTGCCATAAACGATACAAGGGTTTTTCCGGACCCAACGTCGCCCTGCAATAACCTGGCCATAGGATGGGGCCCTGCCATGTCCCGGCTAATATCCGCAATGGCCCGTTGCTGTCCTTCTGTGAGTGTAAAGGGGAGCCGCGCTGCCAGGGCTTCCTGGAGGGGGCTTAAAACCCTTTCCCGGAGGTTTGCAGCACTATGTTTCACCCCTTGTGGGAGGTTGGAGGAAGGCCATTCTAGTGTGGCCCGATTCTGTTCCTGTACAGGTTCCCGCCGGTATGTATCTTTACGTTCCAGGGCGCGCCGGCCAATAAGTAATTCTAAATAAAAGAGTTCTTCATATTTTATGCGTTTTTGAGCTGCTTCAAGCTCTTCCTGGCTTTTAGGAAAGTGGATTGCCCTCAATGCAGGCCCTTTTTGTAATAATGAATGTTTTGTGAGCATCCGTTCTGGCAGCTCATCTTCAAGACTTTTTCCGTACAGCTGAATAGCCTGATATATAAGGCGACGCAGAATCTTTTGAGAGAGCCCTGCGGTGAGTGGATAGACCGGTAAAAAAGGAAAATCAGCGGTGTGTTTGGTTTCATTATAGGGTTCGAATTCAAAACTCGAAGACTGTACATTTCCGTATCGATATGCGAATTGTCCCCAGATAAGATATTGTTTTCCAACTTCGAGCTGCTTTTCTAAAAAGGGACGGTTAAAACAGATCAGTTCAGCCCGGCCGGTATCATCTTCTATATGAACCTTCAGGGTTTTCTTTGGGTATCCAAACCATTCATGGGCAAGGACCGTAACTACCGTATATATCTGTTTGCCCCTGTTCCAATAGGCGAGGGGGATGAATTGACTGCGGTCTTCCCAGTCCCGGGGATAGTAGCTTAAAAGGGATGCAA
>JAAYUZ010000142.1 GCA_012517385.1 Treponema sp.
CAACTCCTTCAATGCCCATTGAAGTGCTTGGATTTGAAGGTATTCCTAATGCGGGGGACCCGCTCCAGGTTGTGGAGGATGAAAAGACAGCCCGGGCAATCTCAATGAAGCGTCAGGAATTAAAGCGCTTTGAGGATGCAAAGAATCTTAAAAAGATTACTCTGGACAACCTCTATGATACCATCAGTGACGGTGAGATCCAGGAACTTAAAGTTATAATTAAGGGTGACGTTCAGGGCTCCGTTGAAGCATTGCGTTCAAGTCTGGAAAAGCTTTCCACCAAGGAAGTGCGGCTTAATGTTATCCAGGCCCTCCCCGGTGCTATCAATGAAGGAGATGTGGATTTAGCTGCCGCTTCCAATGCAATCATCATCGGCTTTAATGTCCGTCCGACGCCCCAGGCTAAGGCTCTGGCAGATCAGGAAAAGGTAGAAATCCGCAAATACAATATCATCTACAAGGCTGTAGAAGAAATCCAGCAGGCCATGGAAGGTATGCTGAAACCGGATATGAAGGAAGATGTGATTGGCACTGTCGAAGTCCGGGAAACCTTTAAGGTGCCAAAGGTTGGAACTATCGCAGGTTGTTATGTGTTAACCGGCGTCGTAAAGCGCAGTGCCAGTGTCAACGTGATTCGCGAAGGCATTGTGGTTCACAGCGGTAAGATTGCATCTCTTAAGCGATTTAAGGATGATGCACGGGAAGTTGCTGCCGGATATGAATGCGGTATTGGTCTCGAAGGCTTTGATGATATTAAGGTTGGTGACCAATTCGAAGTATTCGAGATGGTAGAGGTTGCCCGAAAGTTAAGCAGTAACAACCAGGATTCAAAGGATAAATAATGTCCGAATTTCGTATAGAACGGTTGAATCATCTCATTCAGGAAAAAGTGGGATCCTTGATTGTAGAAGGCAAGATTAAGGATCCCAGGGTTGGGCCCTTTCTTTCTATAACCAGAGTGGATGTGTCTCGGGATTTATCCTATGCAGACCTCTATGTTTCGAGCTTTGAAAGCGAATATAGACTAAAAAAGGGGGTCGTCGGCTTGCAAAGCGCAGCAGGATTCATCCAGGCTCAATTGAATCTGGCTATGCACATCAGACAGACCCCTAAACTTCGTTTCCATGAAGACCATAGCCTGAAAGAAGGCTTTGATATTGTCAAGAAAATTGAGGATCTGAATGCCGAAAGCGGCCAGTAATGCCGACGGATATCTATTACTATATAAAAAAAGCGGACTGACATCCTTTGATTCCCTTCATCAGGTTAAAAAGGCCCTTAGAACCGGAAAAGTAGGCCATACGGGAACCCTAGATAAATTTGCTGAGGGTCTGCTTGTACTGTTAACAGGTAAATATACTTCTCTGGTTCCCATTTTTAATGAACTTGATAAGGTGTATATCGGTACAATCCGCTTTGGTATAGAAACTGACACCTTAGATCCAGAAGGTACGGTCATTTCAACCGCCCCAATTCCTACAAAAGAAGTAATTCTACAGGTGCTGCCACGTTTTGTAGGAGCCCAAATACAAATACCACCAGCCTATTCAGCCATTCATGTTGATGGTCAGCGGGCTTCTGAACGGATCCGCTCCGGACAGGCGGTAGAAATGAAAGGGCGTGAAATTACCATCTATTCTATAGAAGTGCTTGATGTTATTGAGTCTAGAGTAACAATAAAGATTCATTGTTCAAAGGGAACCTATATTCGCGCCTTAGCCCGGGACATCGGTAAAGCAGCTGGGTCCTGTGCCTATCTGGAGTCACTCAAGAGAGTAGCTGTTGGGCCCTTTGATAGCAAAGATGCGATAAGCCCTGATTCTGGAGAACTGGGCATGGATGCAATTCAAGGGGCTTTAAAGCCGGTAAGTCCAGAGTTATTTTATCAACTTAAGATACCTGTGCTACACCTGGATGCTTCGGATACCCCCTATATTTTACAAGGAAGACCCTTGGGTCCCATCCTTACAAAATATGGGGTGCGAAATGATTTTGAACTAATGGGTGTTTTCACTGAAAATAATCGGCTTCTCGCACTCATAGGAACAGGGGGGAAATATAGGCATGTATATCCTCATTGACTTTTCCATGAAATTCAGTAAACTAAGCGGGAAGGAATTTGTCGATTTTCTGAAGGACACGGAAATCTGCAATATCTGTCAATAGAATGGGTTTTTCGCAGCAGTTTTATGGTAAACTGCACCGGATTAACTGAGCGTACCTCGTTGAGGACGTACTGTTAATCGGGCGGAACCAGAATATATTAAGGGGACTTTCCCTCTAACCCCGGGGAGTGAGCCTTATATATTTCATGGATACCCCTATCGTACAGGTACTGTCGCCTGAAGGCCGGTTACCCGTGTGGATGCAAAATCTAAATTCCTTGTAAGGCTGGGATTTTACCCCCACAGCCGGTATGCTTTATTTAGCAAAATAACTGCTATAGTAGTTTGTAAGGAGAATTGTATATGGCATTAACAAAACAGGACACCGTATCAATTATTACCAAATATGGTAAATCCGAAAAGGATACGGGCGCCACGGAAGTTCAGATTGCTCTTTTAACCGAACGGATTAAACAGCTGACTGAACACTGCAAACAATTCAAGAAGGATAAATCCGGACAGCGGGGCCTTCTGGTACTGGTTGGTCAGCGACGGCGTTTACTGAAATATATGCAGCGGACAAATCTGGAAGGATACCGTTCCTTAATCAAGGAATTGGGAATTCGCAAGTAGAGCTGCATAAAGCCCGGTTCTGTCGAAACGGCGCGGTGCGCGGTCGACGCCGGGCTTTTTTTATCCATAGGGTATAAAAATAAGTATGTCTGCTTATTTTTATACCCTATTACAGAGGGATGTTGAACCTGTTTTGGTTCAAATGATCCGTTTGACAGATAGTGTTATCTGTTTAAATAAGTTAGGAAGCGTATGGTACAGAGAGTAACAATGCAAATTGGTGGAGAGGAATTAATTCTCGAAACCGGAAGAATGGCAAAACAGGCTAATGGTGCAGTATTTGCCCAATATGCTGGTGCTGCGGTAATCGCCACAGTTTGTGCATCGAGCAGCGGTGAAGAAGATTTGGACTATGTCCCCCTCACCGTCGATTATAACGAAAAATATTATGCGGCGGGCAAAATTCCCGGCGGTTTTATTAAACGTGAGGGCCGGCCAAAGGACAAGGAAATCCTTGTTTCCCGTCTTATTGATCGGCCCATGCGGCCCCTCTTTGATAAACGTTTTGGACGTGACATCCAGGTTGTTCCCACCACAGTTTCTGCGGATCAGGTAAATCCTCCGGATATTCTTGCAATTTTAGCATCCTCCGCAGCGGTTCATATTTCCGACATTCCCTTTAATGGTCCCATTGCGGGAGTACGGGTCTGTGCAACCGGTGATGAACTTATTGTTAACCCCACCTATGATCAGATTGATAAATCGGATCTTGAAATCGTCGTAGCTGGAACCAGGGACGGAATTACCATGGTAGAAGGGGGCGGCCGGGAAGTATCAGAAGATCTTATGATCGCCGCCCTTGAAAAAGCCCAC